>JAJEIH010000032.1 GCA_022827685.1 Alphaproteobacteria bacterium | reverse complement strand
TAGGGACTTATATACCAAAATGACCAAACGGACTCGGATTCCCGGAGGACTCCGGCCATGATGCGGGCATGGAACAGGCATTGCAGGATGCTGCGGACTATGGATCGCGGCTTTTGGTGGAGCGGTGGGCCGAGCTTGCCGTCCTCCTCGTCATGATAGCCCTCTGGCGCTGGTTCACGGGGCACGAGTTCCGCAAGCGCATTGCGGCGCTCGAAGACGAAGAGAACAACCCGACCATCGTCATAGACGAAGGTGGGGATGTAACGGTCATCCACGGCGACCAGCACATCCACTACCACATTGACGGCCCGGCAGAGATTCTCCAGCCCAAGACGGGGCGCGCCATTCCGCTGCGCGTTCAGTTCGCGCCGGGCATAGCGACAGGCGAGCGGTTTGAGGCGCGGCTTATCGGGCCGGATGGCGAGGTGAAAGACCGCCGGTCCAGCGAGGATGACGGGAGCAGAAAAATCAAAGAATAGTGACTTTTTCTGTTGCCAAGCTTGCATGATTGTGTCACTATAATTGCATAAAGACGGAGGCAGGAAATGGCTCGCAACGCTCCCGGAAAGCACTTCCGCAAGGGTCTCTCGCTGGTCGAGATCACGCGCATGTTCCCGGACGACGACACGGCCCGCGCATGGATCGAGAGCGTCCGCTGGCCGGAAGGTCCGGTCTGCCCGCATTGCGGCAGCCAGCGGATCACGCACCCGGTGGCGCACAAGACCATGACGCACCGCTGCAAGGACTGCCGGAAGTGGTTCTCGGTCCGCACCGGGACGCCGATGCAGAGCAGCAAGCTGGACCTGCAAATCTGGGTGCTGGCGTTCTACCTGCTGAACACCGGGCTCAAGGGGCAGGCCAGCATGAAGCTGCACCGCGACCTTGGCGTGACGCAGAAGACGGCATGGCATCTGGCGCACCGCATCCGGGAGTCGTGGAACGAGAACGGCGGCAACATGTTCTCCGGGCCGGTAGAGGCTGACGAGACCTATATCGGCGGGAAGCGGAAGAACATGAGCAACGCGAAGCGCAAGGAGCTGCGCGAGGCTGGCGCCGGGCGCGGGACGGTCGGCAAGGCTGCGGTGGTCGGCGTCAAGGACCGGGCGAGCGGCCGGGTTGCGGCGCAGCGTATTTCGCAGACCGACGCCAGCGCCTTGCAGGGTTTCGTCCGGGGCCATGCCGCGCCGGGCGCGACGCTCTACACGGACGAGGCGGCCGCCTACAAGGGAATGCCGGAGTTCGACCACGAGGCGGTCAATCACTCGGTGGGCGAGTATGTGCGGGCGATGGCGCACACGAACGGCATGGAGTCCTTCTGGTCCATGCTCAAGCGGGGCTATCAGGGGACCTTCCACAAGTTCAGCGAGAAGCATCTGGATCGATATGTCCGGGAGTTCTCGGGCCGTCACAACATCCGGCCCCGCGACACGCTGGACATGATGCGCTCCGTCGTCATCGGCATGGTCGGGAAGCGCCTGCGGTATCGGGACCTCATCGCGGACAACGGCCTGTCCTCCGGCGCAAGGCCCGCCGCATGACGCGGGCCGCCGAATTCTTCGCCGGCATGGGCCTGATGCGGGCCGGGCTGGAGCGCAGCGGAATCCAGACCGTCTTCGCCAACGACATATGCCCCGTCAAGGCGGCGCTCTACCGCGACAACTGGGGCGGCGACGGGCTGCATGTCGGGGACGTTCGCGGGCTGCATGGCGATGACATACCGGACATCGAGCTTGCCACCGCCTCATTCCCCTGCGTTGACCTGTCGCTCGCCGGATACCGGCGCGGGCTGGACGGCGAGCAATCCGGCCTCGTCATGGACTTCCTCCGCATCCTCGACGAGATGGCCGGTCGAGCGCCGGGCGCGGTGCTCATCGAGAATGTGCCGGGCTTCCTGACTGCGAACGGCGGGGAAGACTGGCAGACCGTCATTTCCGGCCTCAATGCGCTCGGCTATGCGACGGGCCATATCGTCGTCAACGCCAGCGCCTTCGTCCCGCAAAGCCGCGCCCGCGTCTTCATCGTGGCGCGGCGCGGCGGCCGGGTAGAGTTGCCGGACGCGCCCGCGCCCCGCGACGATCTCCGGCTGGCGGACATTGCCGAGGATGGCGGGGAGTGGTGGCCCCCGTCCCGGCTGGCCGCGTTCCTGCTGTCCCTGTCGCCGCTGCAAGAGTGCCGCGTCACCGGCTACCAGGGCCAGGAAGGAACCGGCTTCTACGGCGCGTTCCGGCGGACGCGGAACGGCGCGGCAGTGTGGGAGGTCCGGGCCGATGAAATGGCCGGGGCACTCCGCACGACGCGCGGCGGCTCGGCAAAGCAGGCAATCGTCCGGGCGGGCGGCGGCAGTCTCGCGGCGCGGTGGATGAGCCTGCCGGAGTATGCCCGGCTGCAAGGGGCCGGTGATATGCGCTACGGGGCGGTGACGCCGCAGCAGGCCATGTTCGCGCTTGGCGACGCCGTATGCGTCCCGGTGATCGAGTGGATCGCCGAACATTGCCTGCCCGCGTCATGACGCCGAAGGAAGCCGCAGAGGTCCGGGCGCTCTACGCCGGCGTCGAGCGCGTCATGGACACGCTGGACGAGCAGGGCCGCAAGGTCGGCAACTGCATCCACGGCGTCTATCTCTTCCACGATTATGACGGCGAGCCGATCTATGTCGGCCAGACACGGGAGAGCCTGCGGGCGCGTATCCGGCGGCATTTGACCAACCAGCGAACGGACGCGGTTGCCATGCGCGTGCTGGACCCGTTCGAGGTCGCGGAAATCGAGGTCTGGCCGTTCTGGCATCTCGACGGCGCGCCGAGAGAGGAAGCCAAGGACGCGCTCAACCGCGCGGAATACACGGTCTATCAGCAGGCGATTGAGGCATCGGCTTTCAGCGCCATCCTGAATGAAGCGGAAATTGCCCCAACGGCGCTCATCGACCTTCCGCCGTCCGTCCGGGGCTCAATCCTCCCGGCGGCAGAGCGGAGCAGCCGGGAGCATCCCGACATTCGGCTTGCGCGGCGCGCCCGGACCATTGCCGAGCTTGCGCGCATCATCAGCGAGCGGAAGGTGAAGATCGGGATACGGCGCACGCTGTTGGTGCAGGCGCAGCGCCTTGAACATCTGGCCCGGTCGCGGCTGGAAGCACTGGACCGAGGGAGGAAGCCATGACGGACGAGAAGCCGAAGCGGGGCCGCCCCGTGAAATTCCCGCTGCCGGAGCCGATCCCGGACACGCCCGAGAACATCCTGCGGGCGGTGCTGGCGACGCCGAACAAGCGCGAGGACGAGTGGGAATATCTCAAGCAGAAGACCGACTGACGCCGGGAGGATGGTCACTAATGTATATAACCCCCGAAAAGTACTTCCTGCTGCCATAGGGGCGCATGTTCATCGAGCTTGCGCCGGAAGCGCTGCCACAGGTTACCTGCCCCGCCGGGGCGGGAGCCTACATCCACGCATTTGTAAAGCGACCGTTGCCTCAAGCGCTGCGACAAGCCAGCGATATGCTCATGCTTCCATCCCCCACAGGCCGACAGCGCCGCCCATACCGCCGCATCGTCGAGATCGAGGTAGTCACCGAGCACGGGTTCTTCCGAAGCAAGATAACGCAGCACCGGATCCCGATTCTCCAGACCGCAGTCGCGAATCCGCTCTGCCGCCTCCCGAAGCACGGCCTCCAGCATCCTTTCGGCGGCGCGCGTCGTCTTGTGCATATAAACCATGCGGTAGAGTCGGAACCGGGCTTCCAGATACTCTTCGGCCACTTGGATACCCTTCGGTCCGAGATAGAGGCAGGCTGTTTCCTCCGGCTCTTCCCTGCCGACCGTCACCACTCCGACCTCCAGACAATCGAGCAGCCAGTCGAGGTCGATATGACCGAACCCGACTCCTGTCATCAGCCGGTCGCGCTGGATGTAGTCCAGACGATCCGCGTCGAATTGGCTTGAGACGATGACGCTGTAGATGTCCTTCGGCTCCGCACCTTCGAGGAGCGCACCGATACGCTGCGGCAGGTCTTCGCTCACGTCCCGAAGCGCCCGGTTGACCTCGGTATCGCCCTGAATGATCTCGGCGCTCCACGCTTCATGCCTTTTGGGCTGCTTCAGCGCCCTGGCGACCGCCTCAAAGGCATGGCTGAAAGGCCCGTGACCGATGTCGTGCAGCAAGGCGGCAAGCAGGGCGACCCGCTCCCGTTCGGAGTCCCGCCTGCCCTCGCGCCGCGCGATGACATCGGCCAGTCGCCGCGCCATGTGATAGACGCCGATGCTGTGGGCGAAGCGGCTGTGGGTTGCGCCGGGGAAGACGAGGTCGGAGAAGCCGAGCTGGCGGATGCGGCGCAGGCGCTGGAACTCGGGCGTGTTCAGGAGGTTCCAGGCGATCCGGTCGGTCTCGTCCCTTTGCCGGTCGCCGCTGTCCCCGAACACGACGAGGCCGTGGACCGGGTCGCGGATGCGCTGCGTCCATGAACTGTCCGTCACCGCCACGCGCTCCCCCCCGACATGCCGCTTGCGATTCCGGTGACGATATAGAACAGGGCGCGAACCTGCAAGCGGCCTTTCGCCACGCCGCCCGGCCCTACCGGCCCAACAGCCGGTCCATGAGCGAGGTGGAGAGGGTGGCTGCGGTGTCAGCTGCTGCCTGAGCCTTGTTCATTGTCCGATAGGCTTGGGCGACGATAGCGGCAAAGTAGCGTTGCTTATCCAACGGCGGGACAGGAATGAGGGTGTTCCCCAAGAAAGATTTTGGAACACGCTGCTGGCCGGCAGTCCCGGTAAAGCTCTGTTTTGCTCTTTCCCGAAATTCCAATCTACGAATAAAGCAATGAACATATTCACCGATAATCGAATTACCCGGCCGTAAAACGTGAAACTCCGTAGAGCCACGTCCGACGCCGTTGGTAAGGTTCTGTACCAAGGCTGTCTTACCATTTTCCATACACGGCGTTATTTTAGCAAACAGTATATCGCCATCTTGAAATGTCGTGAATCCCTTCGATACCTCCAAGAGAGGGCGTTCATCATAACTTGAAATTACTCCAAGTTTTCCATCTACAGATGCCATCGGCACAAAGCTAACAATCAAATCACTATTGAGATTCTTTTCTGCACGTGGATTAATCGCGCAGACTTCACCCAAAGACGCACTACGCCACCCCATCGGATTGGCTGCCGGGTCGCCGAACATTTTGAGGAAGAGGGCGGGGATGAATTGTTGGAGGCGGTCGGTTGCTCTCGCCCGGAGCCTCTCGATATGCGATGCCCGGTTCAGGATGCCGACGATACGGCGCTGTTCTTCTAGCGAAGGAAGGGGGAAATGTTCTCGGTAAGCGTCTTCTCGATTCAACCCTGGTACGCCAGTTTCGGTTTTTAGTCGCGAAAGATCCATGTGCTTCAATGCGTAGGAGGCATAAGTCATATCCAATTCGATACCAGGTCTCGTGCGAACGAAATAAGTGGTATCAATGGGATATGAAGGTCTTGAAGCGAGGTGAATTGCTCCAACAGAACCCTTTCTACCGACAATAATTGTAGGTTCTGAGACAACAGCTTTGTCGTGCCACCCGACTACACCATTCGATCCATAGACGGGAACCGCCCCACCATTCCGCGCTCGGACCGGTAGGCCCTTGCCGTAAGCGAGTTCTATAGCGTCGCCAAGCGAAACTACCGTCACGAAACTGTTCCCCGTACAGCCTCGGCCAATTCATCGATCTCCCCAAGTATCTCCCGCTCGATCCCCCGCAATTCCTCCAGCAATTCCAGCGGGTCGCGGTGCTCCTCCGTGGAGCGGTTGAGGGGGCGGTGGCGGCTGGCGCTGAGGTTCCAGTCGGCTTCGCGGATCGCTTCCGTTTCGGCGAACCACCAGTTTTCGGTCCAGTTCTCTTCCGGGTCGCGCGCGGCCCAGGCTTCGAGGCGCGCCTCGCGGTCCTCGAACGCCTCGATCAACGCCGGCAGGTCGTCCTCGTCTATGGGCGTGTCGTGGTTGGCATCCAGCTTGTAGCCGTCATTGTCGGCATGGAGGAACATCACGCGCTCCGTCGCCCCGCCCTCGCGGAACAGGAGCAGCGAGGTCTTGACGCCGGCATAGGGGTTGAACACGCCGCCCGGCAGGGACAGCACCGCCTCCACCCGGTTGGTCTCCATGAGCTTGCGGCGCAGTTCCTTATGCGCGCCGGTGGAGCCGAACAGCACGCCCTCCGGCACCACCACGCCGCAGCGCCCGCCCGGCTTCAGATGGTTCAGCATGTATTGCAGGAACAGCAGTTCCGTCTGCCCGGTGCGCCCGACCTTCACGTCCTCCACGACCCGGTCCCGGTCCACCCGGCCGGAGAAAGGCGGGTTGGCGAGCATGACGTCGAACCCTTCCGGCGGCAGGCCGAGAGCCGCCCTGTCGGCGCGGTCGAGCGTGCGGGTCAGGGCATCGCGGCGATGCACCGGCACGTCCTCCAGCCCGCGCAGCGTCAGGTTCATGGTGGCGAGGCGGACCATCTGCGGGTCCACGTCCATGCCGAACAGCGTCTCGCGCCGGAGCCGGGCCATGTCGGCCTGGGCGAGCCGGTCGCCGATGCCGCGCCGCGCCGCCTTGCCGTCCACTTCCAGTTCCTCGATGCCGGCGGAGGTGGAGTTGGCGAGCCTTATATGGTCCCACGCGCCGACCAGGAAACCGCCCGTGCCGGCCGCCGGGTCGCAGACTGTCTCGCCGAAGCGCGGATCGACCAGCCGCACCAGCGCGCGGATGACGTGGCGCGGCGTGCGGAACTGGCCGAGCTCGCCCGCCTGCCGGATCTGGCGCAGCACATGCTCGAACAGGTCGCCCTTGGTGTCGGCGTCCACCTCTTCCAGATGCAGCGCGTCCACTTGCGCCACGACCTGCGCCAGCACCGCCGGCTCGTCGATGACGAGGCGCGCGCCTTCCATGAAGTCGGTCGCGCCCTCGGCCGCCACTTCGGCGTAGAAGGGGAACACTTCCTCCCGCACCCAGGAGACCAGCCGTTCCCCCGTCATCGCCTTGGCCCAGCGCGACCAGCGCAGCGAAGCGCCCGGCACGGTGGAAGCGCCCGGCGCGAGCGCATTGCGCGGGTTGCGGAGCTTCCAGTCCTCCTCGAACGGGCTGTGGTAAGGCTCCGCCCCCGGCCGGCGCGCGGCCCGCGCATGCGCCGCGTCCGCCGTCTCGAACATGCAGAAATAGAACAGGAAACTCAGCTGTTCGGCGTTCTGGGACGGGTTCGGGTAGCCGCCGCCGAAGAGGTAGTCGCGGATGCGGTCGATGCTGCGGCGCAGTTCGGGCGTGAGCGGCATCGCCGGGCTTTCAGTTTCGGGCTGGGCCGAAGATATCGGCGTTCAGGCTTTCCAGCAAACGCCCCAGGCGTTCCTCGCCGCCGAAGACGCGCACGGCCTGTCCGTAGCCGCCCCTGCCGTCGAAGGGATGGGTGTCGAACTCGTAATCCTCGAAGCGTTCCAGCACCTCCGCGTCGGCCCTTATGCGGCTCTCGATCAACCGCGCCCAGCGGTCCTGCTCGGCATTGAACTGCTGCCGCCCGCGCCAGTCCTCGAAGCGGAGCCCCAGTTCCGCCGCCCGCGCCTCATGCGCCTCGGAACGGACGATGCGGCCGTCCTCGTCGAGCGTGACCCAGTCCCGGCTGGCGGGGTCGATATGGTCGTGCACGTCCAGCGTCAGCAACGGCCGCTTGCCGCCGTCCGGCCGGGAGGGGCGCGTTTCCCGGACGAACCCGCCCTCCCCCGCCTCCTCGGAGTCGCCGTGCAGGTCGGTCACGCCCACGAAATCGAAGATCGTGAAGCCGGTCTTGCGGATATGGGGGGCCTTGCGGGAGCCGCGCCCGCGCATCTGGCGGTAGAGAATGGCGCTGCGGGTGAAGCGGGCCATAACAAGGTTGACCACCTCGGGGCAGTCGAAGCCCGTGTCCAGCATGTTCACGCTGACAAGCACCTGCGGGAAGTCCTCGTTCTTGAAACGCTTGATGATGGCGCTTGCGTCCGGGGCCGGACCGCCGCCGACATCGCTCACCACGAAATCCGCGTAGCGCACCGTCGGGTCCGGTTTCCTGTCGGCGAAGTGCTCGTCGATCATGGCCGCCAGCGTTTCGGCGTGGCGCCGGGTCACGGCGAAGACGAGCGTCTTGCCCCAGGCCGGCAGGCGGCGCACCCCGTCGCGGCCGGTAAAGCCGTTATCCAGCACATCGCGGAACTCGCGTACCATGGCGCGGTTGCGCTCCGGAATGGTGAACTTGCGCTCCAGCGCCGCCGGATCGACGCGGATGCTGTCCGAGGCCTTGAACAGGTCCTCGAACTCGTGGCGCGTCTTCTCGTCCATCGCGGTCCAGTCGAGCTCTTTCCGCGTCACCTCGAAGCCGTCTTCCGCAGCCGTCTTGACCGTCTTCGCCTTGTAGATGCGATAGGGAGCGAGATAACCCTCCCTGATCGCCTCGCCGATGCCATAACTGAAAGTCGGCTTCTCAAGCTCGAAGAAGCGCAGGGTGTCACGCACAAATTGGCCGTCCTCGGGGTCCGGCGTCACTTCGGGACCGGCCGAGCAGGGCGTCGCCGTCAGGCCGAGTTGCACGGCGTCGAAATGCCGGAGCACGCCGCTCCATTTGCCATAGATCGAGCGGTGGCACTCGTCCGTGATGACGAGATCGAAATAGCCGGGCGAAAGCGCGCGGTAATCGGAGATCATCGTCTGCAGGGTGGCGATGACAATCTGCGCGCCGGGATCGAAACTGCGGCCCGCCCGCTGCACATGGCAGGCATGTTCCGGAAGATGATCCGTGAAAGCGTCCTCCGCCTGGATCGCGAGATTGATCCGGTCCACGAGGAAGAGGACCCGGGTGGCTGCGCCGGCCTCGAACAGCCGCTTCACGAACGCGGCCGCCATTCGGGTTTTCCCGGTGCCGGTCGCCATTTCGACCAGCAGCTTGCGCCGCCCCAGCGCCATTTCGGAGGACAGCTCCTCGATACAGTCGATCTGGTAGCCCCGGTCCACAATACGGCGATCGATCGACACGTCGGCAAGGTCGCGGCGCATCGTCCGCGCCGCCATGCGGCGCTCCAGGTCGGCCTGCGCATAGAAGCCCGCAACCGGGCGGGCATGGGCGTCCCGGTCCCGGTCCAGAAACCAGACTTCCTCGCCGTTCGAGAGGAAGACGAAGGGCACGTCCAGCAGGCGCGCATATTCGAGGCCCTGGTCCTGCGCGGCTACCGGATCGGCGGCGGCCCGCTTGGCCTCGACCACCGCCATCGGGCGGCCATGGCGGTCGGAAAGCACATAATCGGCGCGGAGCCCACCTTTGAGCGTCTGTTCCACGCGGACGCTTCGCGGATCGTCCGGCTTCCAGCCGGAATCCCTGAGCAGGTCGTCGATCTTGACGCGCGCAAACGCCTCGTTCGTGCCGGCCATTGGGGCCCCCCTGCCTCTGGGGGTCAGTATAACAAATTCGTATATCGGGAGGCTAAAGGATCGACTCTATTTCGCCTCCGGCGCCAGCGCCGCGTTCCAGATCTCCTCCGTCACGATGTCCAGGGTCCAGGGGCGCATGACGGAGGCGGCGCGGGCGTCGCGGAGGTGGCGTTCGAGCGGGAAGCGTTTCAGGATCGCGCGGCCGCCGCAGACGCGCATGGCGAGCGAGGTGATCTCCACGGCGTTGCGCTGCACCGTGACATGGGCGGCGCGGGCGCGCTGGCGGGTCTCCGGCGTCGGCGGCAGCTTCGCTTCCGAGACGGCGTGGTAGAACAGCGAGCGCGTCGCCTCGAGCTTCAGCACCATCTCCGCGACCGCATTGCTGGCGGACGGCGCGACGGTCGGGCGGCCGGGCGCGCCTGCAAGTTCGCCGCGCAGATAGGCGAGCGCGGTCCCGGCAGCCTCGACCGCGAGGCCGAGGAAGGTGGCGGAGAACCCCATCGGGGCGTGAGAAGCGGTGAGGTAGAGGCCGCCGAACACGCCCGGCGGCAGGATGTCGCCGCTGTCGGGCACGAACACGTCGGTCAGGCGCATCTCGCGGCTCACCGTGGCGCGCATGCCGATCGGGTCCCACTCCCCCTCGAAGGTAACGCCCTCGGCGTCGCGCGGCACCTTGAGGTAGAGCGTGCGCTCCAGCCAGGGCATGTCGCCCTCGTCCACCAGGATCGCCGGCGTCGCGAAATAGTCCGCAGCCCC
Organism: Alphaproteobacteria bacterium; assembly: GCA_022827685.1. Lineage (GTDB taxonomy): Bacteria > Pseudomonadota > Alphaproteobacteria > Bin95 > Bin95 > Bin95. Next base: position 16,616 of record JAJEIH010000032.1, on the reverse strand, counting down.
CGATAGCGAGACGAAGAACTTGCGCCCCGTCACCCGGTAGCCGCCCTCGACCCGCCGCGCCTCGGTGCCGAAGCGCCGCCCGCCGACGCTGAAGGCCGTGTCGGTTTCGCCCTGCTCCACCGGCTCGCTGTGCGGCTGGCCGTAGAACACGCCCTCCTCCACCACCTCGCGGAACTTCTCCGCGCGGAGGCGCTCGTGGCGGGCGTGCTTCTCCGCCGGCATGTCGTAGCGGTCGGCCATCTCGCCCATCAGCATCATGGTGAGGCAGTGCATGTTATAGGTGAGCGCCGTGGAGGCGTTGCCGCGCGCGAGCTGCTCGGCGACCAGGCAATAGGTCTCGAAGTCCGCCCCGAGCCCGCCATGCGCCGCCGGCACGCAGAGCGCCAGCAGCCCCGCCTCGCGCAGGTCATCATAGTCCTCGAAGGGAAAGGCCGCCTCGCGGTCGAGCCGGGCGGCGCGCGGCTGAAAGCGCTCCACCGCCAGGCCGCGGGCCTGCTCCACCAGTTCCTGCTGAAACGGCGTCAAACGCATGTCCATGGGGCCGGCGCCTCCCGCTCGCGCAAGTCATCCACAGTCCCGGACGGGCGGCCCCTTGATAAGAGGCCGAATCCCCCGCACAAAGCCGCTTTATGGCCGATGCCGCTCCATACAGCTACCCGCATCGTCACCTGCTCGGCATAGAGGGCCTTGCGCCCGGCGAAATTTCGGCCCTGCTGGACCTGTCCGGGAGCTATGTCGAGCAGAGCCGGCGGGACGACAAGAAGGTGGCGGTGCTGAAGGGGCGCACCGTCATCAACGTCTTTTTCGAGACCTCGACGCGCACGCGCACCAGTTTCGAGCTGGCGGGCAAAAGGCTCGGCGCGGACGTCATCAACATCTCGCCCGACATCAGCGCCATCAAGAAGGGCGAGACGCTGCTCGACACGGCGCTCACGCTCAACGCCATGCGCCCGGACCTGCTGGTGGTGCGCCACCCGCAGTCGGGCGCCGTCCACCTGCTCTCGGAGAAGGTGGACGGGGCGGTCATCAATGCGGGCGACGGCTGGCACGAGCACCCGACCCAGGCCCTGCTCGACGCGCTCACCATCCGGCGGCGCCTCGGCGGCCTCAGCGGCCTCACGGTCGCGATCTGCGGCGACATCATGCACAGCCGCGTTGCGCGTTCGAACATCCACCTCTTCAACGCCATGGGCACGCGCGTGCGGGTCGTGGCCCCACCCACCCTGCTGCCGGCGGAGATGGACCGTTTCGGCGTCGAGGTGTTCCACGACATGCGCGCCGGCCTCGACGGCGTGGACATCGTGATGATGCTGCGCCTCCAGACGGAGCGGATGCAGGGCAGCTTCGTGCCCTCCGTGCGCGAATATTTCCACTTCTTCGGCCTCGACGCCCGCAAGCTGGCGGCCGCGCGGCCGGATGCGCTGGTGATGCATCCGGGGCCGATGAACCGCGGCGTGGAAATCGACAGCGACGTGGCCGACGACATCCACCGCTCGCTGATCCAGGAGCAGGTGGAAATGGGCGTGGCGGTCCGCATGGCCTGCCTCGACCTCCTGACCCGCAAGCTGCAATCGAACCGCGCCGAGGCCGCGTGACCAAGCGGACCGCCCTGGTCAATGCCCGGCTGCTGGACCCGGCGACCCGGCTGGACGCGCCCGGCGGCATTCTGATCGAAGACGGGCGGGTCGCGGCCATAGGGCCGGAGGTCACCGCCGGTTCGGCTCCGGAGGACGCGGCCGTCATAGATTGCGAAGGCGCCTGCGCCGCGCCCGGCCTGGTCGATATGCGCGTGCAGCTCGGAGAGCCCGGCGGCGAGCACAAGGAGACCATCGACAGCGGCAGCCTGGCGGCGGCGGCCGGCGGCGTCACGGCTGTCGCCGCCCTGCCCAATACCTCGCCGGTCATCGACGATGTGAATGTCGTCGAGTTCATCGCCCGGCGCGCGCGCGAGGTCCGGCGGGTCAAGGTGTTCGCCCACGGGGCGCTCACGCGCGGCCTGAAGGGCGAGCAGCTTACCGAACTCGGCATGTTGAAGGATGCGGGCGCGCTTGCCTTCACCGACGGGCCGCGCGCCGTTTCCAGCGCCCGCGTCATGCGCCGGGCGCTGTCCTATGCGCAGGCCTTCGACGCGCTCATCGTGCAGCATCCGGAAGAGCCCGAGCTGGCGCGGGGCGGCGTCGTGACCGAAGGCGAAATCGCGACCCGCCTCGGCCTGCCCGGCATCCCCGCCGCCGCGGAAGCGATGATGATCGACCGGGACCTCCGCCTGGTGGCGCTGACCGGCGGGCGCTACCACGCGGCCCATGTCACCACCGCCGGGGGGCTTGCGCTCATCCGCCGGGCCAAGCGCGAGGGCTGGCATGTCACCTGCGACACGGCCCCGCATTATTTCGCGCTCAACGAGACCGCAATCGGCGACTACCGGACCTTCGGCAAGGTCTCTCCGCCGCTCAGGTCCGAAGCGGACCGGCGCGCCGTGGTGGAGGCGCTGGCCGATGGCACGATCGATGCCATAGCGAGCGACCACGACCCGCAGGACCAGGAATCGAAACGCCTGCCCTTCGGCGATGCGGAGCCCGGAATCGTCGGGCTGGAGAGCCTGCTGACACTATCGCTTGAACTCTACCATAACGGCCACATGCCGCTGCTCGACGTGCTGGAGAAGCTGACCTGCGCCCCCGCGGACCTGCTGGGCCTGCCGCTCGGGCGCCTGGCGCCGGGCCGGGCGGGCGATGTCGTGGTGTTCGACCCCGATGTTCCGGGGCGCATCGAGGTGGACGCCTTCCGCAGCAAGTCCAAGAACTCGCCCTTCGACCGCCGTCCGGTCCAGGGCCGCGTCCTCCGCACCGTGGTGGACGGGCGCACGGTGTTCGAAACGGCCTGAGTACGGTTTCAGCCCCGCAGGCCTGCCACGGCGTCGATCTCGACCTTCATGCCGGGCACTGCGAGCTCGGCGATGCCGATGAGGGTGCTGGCGGGGCGGGCGTCGCCGAAGAACTCCCGCCGGACGACATCGACGGCATGGCGGTCGTTCACGTCGGTCAGATAGACCGTCACCTTGAGGATATCGGCGAATGACGCGCCGGCAGCCTGCAATATCCGGTCCATGTTCTCGAACAGCCGCCTGGTCTGGGCGCCTACGTCGTCCCCGCCGACCAGGTTGAGATTCTCATCGACGGGCGCGATTCCGGACACGAACAGGAGGTCGCCGAAGCGCACGGCGTCCGTGTAGTGGCTGATAGGCTCGTTGAGCCCTTCGACGCGAAACTCTTCCCGCTCCCGTCCGGGCATGGCTGCGTCCTCCTCTGCCGGCTACTGCGACGAACGGAGCCTCGGGTCGAGCACGTCCCTGAGCGCGTCGCCGAAGAGGTTGAAGCCGAACACCGCGAGCGTGATCGCGAGGCCGGGAAAGACGGCGACCCAGGGCGCGCTCTCGGCAAATTCCTCCGCCCCGCCCTGCAGCATCAGCCCCCAGGCCGGCGTCGGCTCCTGCACGCCGAGACCGAGATAGGAGAGCGACGCCTCGGTCAGGATCGCCTGCCCCACAAAGGCCGTGACCATGATGAGGAAGGGCGCCATGACGTTCGGCGCCATGTGGCGCAGGATGATCCGCGCATGGCCGAAGCCGCAGGCCTTCGCCGCGTCGATATAGGGGATCTCGCGGATCTGGAGCGCGGAAGACCGCACCACCCGCGCGCATCTGGGCACGAAGGGCACGATGATCGCCAGGATCACATTCTCCGTGCCGGTGCCGAGGATCGACACCACGGCCAGCGCCATGATGACCAGCGGGAACGCCATGAAGACATCCATGACGCGCTGGAAGATGAGGTCGAACAGGCCGCCGAAATAGGCGCTGGAAACGCCCAATATGAGGCCGAGGAAGCCGCCGACGGCCGCGGAAGCAAAGCCCACAAACAGCGCCGTGCGGGCGCCGTAAACGATACGGGAATAGACATCGCGCCCGAGCATGTCGGTGCCGAAGATGAAATTCCCGTCCGGCGGCGCCAGCATATACTCGTAGGAATTCAGCAACGGATCGTACGGGGTCACCACATCGGCGAAGACCGCCATCAGGACCATGAGCATTACGATAATGGCCCCGGCGACGCCGACCGGCTGTTTGCGGGCGGTTTCGCGCAGTTTGACATGCCAGGGCTTGAGGGCCGCCGGCTCCTCGAACATGGCTACCGCAAGGCTGCCTTGGGAAACAGTCGCCATAGGAGAAACCCTCCTAGCTGTAGCGGATGCGCGGGTCGAGCACCGCGTAGAGGATATCGACCACGAGATTGACGAGCACGAAGATGGTGACCACCAGCATGACCAGAGACTGGGTCATCACATAGTCCTGGTTGGTCACCGATTCGACGAACAGCTTGCCGATGCCGTTCAGGTTGAAGACCTGCTCGGTCACCACAAGGCCGCCCATCAGGAAGGCGAACTCGATGCCGATGATCGTCACGACGGGCAGCAGCGAATTGCGCAGCGCATGGCGGTTGATAATCATCTTTTCCAGCAGGCCCTTGGCGCGAGCGGTGCGCACATAATCCTCTCGCAGCACTTCCAGCAGGGCGGAGCGGGTCATTCGGGTCGCCACGGCGGAATAGCGGTAGCCGGTCGCAACGGCGGGCCAGATCAGCATCGACAGGTTGTAGGCCGGGTCTTCCCAGAGCGGCCGGTAGTCGATGGGCGGCATCCAGGGCGTGCCGGTCCACGCCTGCGTAGTAATCAGCAGCCCAAGGATGATGATGATGCCGAGCCAGAAAGACGGGATGGCAATGCCGGCAATGCTGATCGTGCGAACCAGGTAGTCGATCCAGGTGTTCTGCTTGATCGCCGAGATGGTGCCGAGCGGAATGGCGACGATGATAGAGACCAGGGTCGCCATGATCGCGATCTGGAGCGAAAGCTCGAACCGCAATGCGATCTCATAGGAGACCGGCCGGCCGGTCCACATGGATTCGCCGAAATTGAAGGTGAAGAAACTCGTCAGAAAATCGACGAGTTGAACATGCATCGGGTCCATGAGGCCGAGCTGGATCTTGCATTGCTCCAGCGCCACGGGATCGATCCATTCGCCGCCGCCGCCCAGCCGCAATTGGCAAACATCGCCCGGTACAGCCCGCAGCAGCAGGAATACCAGGACAGCCGCGCCGAGCAGCGTCGGGATCAGCAGCAGCAGGCGCTTGACGACATATTTGTACATGAATGAACGCCTCTAAGAGAGAAGGCGCCGCCCCGGCTGGCCGGGGCGGCGCGAGAGGTCAGGCGGTCAGCCGCCCAGTTCGTCCATGGTGCGCTGCTTGCGCTCCTCGTCCGGAAGGTCGAGCCACACCTGGTCCAGGGACTGGTTCAGGTAGTGCGACGGCGCAATCTTCCAGCCCTTCACGAAGGAGCGGTGCGGGTTGATCTTGTGCCACCATAGCACCTGTCCGAAATGCGCCTCGTCATGCAGGACGCGCTTCTCGAACTTCCGGTAGATTTCCTTCTGCTTATCGGGATCGCCTTCCCGGTTCATCTCGTCGTACCACTCGTCGAGAACCTTGTCCGTGTAGTAGCCGCGGTTGTCCGCCGCCCGGTCTTTCGAGAGCCAGGCGCCCGCGTCCACGATCGGGTTCACGATGCTTTGGCAAGACGGCCAGATCGCGACGTCGAAGGCGTTCGGATCGCGCAGGCCGGCATACCACGGGCCCGTCGGCACGACGACCTGTTCGACATCCAGACCGACCTGTTTCCACTGGTCCAGCATCCAGGTGCCAACGACCTTGTAGGGCTGGTCCACAGCGCGGTTCCAGATCTTGAAGTGCGCGCCCTCGGCGCCCGCCGCCTTGAGAAGCTCCCGGGCCTTTTCCCGGCTCTTCTTGATGTCCGGCCAATAGCCGTAATAGGTCTTCAGCACATCCTCGGGGGTCGCCACCGGATGGCCCGGCAGGGCGAGACCGCCGACGGTCTTGACGATCGCGATCTTGGACAGGTAGTTCGACGCGCCCCAACGGTCGAGGGCTAGCGTCATGGCCTGTCTCACGCGCTTGTCCTGGAAGAGCGGCTTGGTCTGGTTCCCGGCATAGCCAAAGGTGCAGTTCCAGGCGCTTTCCTGAACATTGATGCCGTCGCCGAGCGCCTTGACGAGATCGTCGCGGGACTTCGGCGGGAAGCCGCGGAACTCGATGTCGGCGCGCCCGCCGCGGATGGCCTGGATGCGCACGGACATCTTCGGCGCCGAGATCGCCTTGTAGCCATCGAGATAGGGCTTGCCCTCATGATGGTATTTCTCGTAGCGCTTGCCCAGCACATGCGAGCCGGGCTGGTGCTCGACGAACGAGAAGGCGCCCGTGCCGTTGATGTTGTTCTGGTGCCACTTCATCCCGTATTGCGGGTCCTTGCCCTCGGGATCCTCCCGCTCGATGTCCTTCTTCGCATAGACGAAGTTGAACGGCGTCGCGACCATCGGCAGGAAGCCCGGCGAGGCGTATTTCAGGTCGAACTGGACCGTGTGATCGTCCGGCGCCGAGATCGCGTCCACCATCGAGAAGCGGCTGACGCGGTTGCTCAGGATGCCTTCCGGCGGAAAGATGATCTTGTTGTAGGTCGCCACAACGTCGTGCGCCGTCAGCGGCGTACCGTCGTGGAACTCCACGCCCTGGCGAAGCTTGAAGGTATATGTCTTGCCGTCGTTGGTCGGCGCCGGCACGTCGCCTTCGCAAAGGTCGCAGATGAAGTCGGACGACTGCGGATCGTCCGGGTTGACCCGGATCAGCAGGCTGTAGAACGGCCGGATCGGATGGATCATGCCGAAGGTCGACTCCCGGTGACCGTCATAGGACGGGATCTTGGAGCCCACGACGATCCGCAGAACGCCGCCCCTCTTCGGCTCTTCCGCCGACGCCGCCACGACGCCGCCAGCCGCAACGGCCGCGCCGAGACCGGCAGCCAGAGCCAGTCTGGTGAAACTCGTTTTCATGGCAGACACGCTACCTCCCTGTTTATCGGGCCCCGCTCGGAGGCCCGGCTGCGTGGCGGGCGCCGTAACGCCCTTTTTCCGCCCTTGCGCCCTGGCGCACTCCGGGGCGGCGTCTCGTTGCTACACCTCCGTGCAGGCAACCCAGTGGCCCGGCTTTACCTCGCGGAAAGCCGGGACCGCATTCGGGCAACCGTCCACCGCGATATCGCAGCGCGGATGGAAGACGCAGCCCGAAGGCGGATTGATCGGGCTCGGAATCTCGCCCTTGATGACCTGGTGCGCGCGGGCCTGCTCGACCACCGGATCGGGGATCGGAACGGCCTCCAGCAGCGCCCTCGTATAGGGGTGCATCGGGTTGTCGAACAGCTCGTCCGTCTCGGCGAGCTCGACCATCTTGCCCAGATACATCACCGCCACCCGGTGGCAGATATGCCTGACCACCGAAAGGTCGTGGCTGATGAACAGGTACGTGAGGTCGAACTGGTCGCGCAGGTCTTCCAGAAGGTTGATGACCTGCGCCTGAATCGAGACGTCGAGCGCCGACACCGCCTCGTCGCAGACGATGAAGTCCGGCTCAAGCCCGAGCGCCCGCGCAATGCCGACGCGCTGGCGCTGTCCGCCCGACATCTCGTGCGGGTAGCGGTCCGCAAACGCCGGGTTCAGGCCGCAGACCGCGAGCAATTCGCGCACCCGGTCCTCGCGTTTCGCCTTGTCCGGGATCAGGCCGTGGACGCGGATCGGCTCGCCGATGATCTCGCCGATCTTGAGGCGCGGATTGAGCGAGCTGTAGGGGTCCTGGAAGATCACCTGGATGCGCCGGCGCATGGAGCGGAGCGCCTCGCCCCGAAGCCCGCTCAGCTCCTGGCCCTCGAAGGTGATGGAGCCCGCTGTCGGCCGCTCCAATTGCAGGATGCAGCGCCCGGTCGTGGTCTTGCCGCAGCCGGACTCGCCGACCAAGCCCAGGGTCTCGCCCCGGCGGATTTCGAAATCGATGCCGTCCACCGCCTTCACATGCGCGACGACGCGGCGCATGACGATGCCTTCCGTCACCGGAAAGTGCATCCTGAGGCCGTTCACCGAGATCAGAACGTCTTCGGATACCGTTCCCCGGTGACTCGCCTGGGTCGCAATGTCGTTCATGCAACCTGCTCCAGACCGGCGGCGATTTCCTGCGAGCGGAAGCAGGCCGACCGGTGCCCTTCCCCGACGCTCTCAAGCTCCGGAAACGACTGGGCGCATTGCTCCTGCGCATAGCGGCAGCGCGGCCGGAACGAGCAGCTTCCATCGAGGCGCGTCAGGTCCGGTGGCTGGCCCTCGACGGGGTCCAGCTTGGCCGAGCGCTGCTGGTCCACGCGCGGCACGGAGTTGAGCAGGGCCAGCGTGTAGGGATGGCGCGGCCGGTGATAGACGTCCTCGGCGCTGCCCTCCTCGATGATCTTGCCCGCATACATCACGTTCACCCGGTCGGCGTAGCGGGCCACCACGCCGAGATTGTGGGTGATGATGATCATCGCCACGCCAAGCTCGCGGGTCAGGTTTTTCATCAGTTCCAGAATCTGCGCCTGGATGGTGACGTCGAGCGCCGTTGTCGGCTCGTCGGCGATAATCAGCTTGGGCTCGCAGGCAAGCGCCATCGCGATCATCACCCGCTGGCGCATCCCGCCCGACAGGTGGTGCGGATACTGGTCCAGCCGGCGCGGCGGATCCGCAATGCCGACCATCTCCATCAGCTCCAGCGCGCGCGACTGCGCCTTGTCTTCGCTGTAGCCGAGATGGTGGACAACGGTCTCGGTCAACTGCGTGCCGATAGAAAGCACGGGATTGAGCGAGGTCATCGGCTCCTGGAAGATCATGCCGATATGCCGGCCGCGGACATCGCGTATTTCGCTGTCGGAGAGCTCCAGCAGGTTGCGGCCCATGAAGCCGATGCGCCCGCCGACGATCTTGCCCGGCGGGTCCGCCACGAGCCGCAAAATCGACAGCGCCGAGACCGATTTGCCGCAGCCGGACTCGCCGACCACCGCGACCGTCTCGCCTTCTTCCACCGTGTAGGAAATGCCATCCACGGCGAGAACCGTTCCCGCCGATGTGAAGAATTGGGTCTTCAAACCGTCAATTTCGAGAAGAGCCACTCAACCTCCCGACCTGTCCCGGAGCGACGCCCCACGCTCGAACGGGGGACCGTATGCATAGCATTCTCCCTTGTCAATCACGCCCCATGCGGCTCATTTTGGCGCGGATGCGGGTCTGTCTTTGCAACGATCTTTCGGCGGAAGCCGTCGAAGGCGCGCTTGGCGCCGGCGCGCAGCGCGTCGCGGAGGTCTTCCGCCGCAATGCCTGCGCGCCCGTCTGCGGCCGTTGCGTCGAGGCGATCCGCACCATGCTCGACCGCGCAAGGGAGGACGAACGGGAATGAGCGCCGAAGCCCGGGAGGTGGGGCCCAACCGGTTCCGCGAAAGCTACGGTCGCTATTACGAGGATTTCGCCGTCGGCCATGTCTATGAGCACCGGCCGGGGCGCACGATCACCGAAAGCGACAATACCTGGTTCACCCTGTTGACCATGAACCAGCACCCGATCCATTTCGACAAGGAATATGCCCGCCTGAGCGAGTTCGGCCGGCCGCTGGTCAACTCCACCTTCACGCTGTCGCTGGTCGCCGGCATGTCGGTGTCGGACACGAGCCAGAAGGCCATCGCCAATCTCGGCTGGACGGACATCGCGCTCACCGCGCCGGTCTTTGTCGGCGACACGATCTATGCGGAGTCCGAAGTGCTGGAGAAGCGCGAGAGCCGTTCGCGCCCGACCCAGGGCATCGTGCGAATCGCGACCCGCGGCCTCAAGGCGGACGGGACGGTCTTCATGAGCTTCGAGCGCAACATGCTGGTCCCGAAACGCGGCCATGCCGTGGACGATAAAGCGGGATACTGAAGCGAGGTCGGCGAAGACCCCGAGGCGCAGCGGCCTCTCCGGCCGCTATTCCGCGGCCGAGCCCTGATCGTTGCGTCGCATGATATAGCCCTCGATCAGGTCCATCTTGCCTTCGAGACGGCTGAGGCGGTCGCGCATCTCCATCATCCCCGCCTCCACCCGGTCGAGGCGGGCGCCAAGGGTGCTTTCCACCCGGTCGATGCGGGAATCGATCCGGCGCAGGCCCTGCCACATAAAGCCCGCCAGCGCGATCCCTACGCCCAGGATTGCTATCAGTTCGGGGGTCATGGGGGCTCTTCTCCGGGCGGCGCCCTGCCTGCCGGCGGACATTGCCCGGTTTCGCGCCGGGCATCAAGCCTCCGCCTCGCCAAAGCGGGACCCGCCCGGTAAGACTCGGCAGCCATCCCCGACCGGGAAAACGGATTGCCGCCATGAACACTCCCTCCCCCTCTGCCGACCTCGCCGAGCTCGAAACCGCGCTGCTCGACGCGGTGGACAAGTTCCTCGACCGCGATGTGCGCCCGCATGTGCTGGCGCTCGAACACAGCGATACCTGGCCCGCCGACATCGTGGAGCGGATGAAAGAGCTCGGCCTCTTCGGCGCCATCATTCCCGAGGAATACGGCGGACTCGGCCTCGGCGCCTCGACCTATGCCCGCATCGTCGAGCGGGTCTCGGCCGTGTGGATGTCGCTCTCCGGCATCTTCAACTCGCATCTCATCATGTCCGCCGCCGTGCTGCGCTTCGGCACGGAGGAGCAGAAGCGGACCTGGCTGCCGCGCTTCGCCTCCGGGGAAATCCGCGGCGGCCTCGCGCTGACCGAGCCGAATTGCGGCACCGACCTGCAGGCGATCCGCACGACCGCGAGGCGCGACGGCGGCGACTATGTCGTGAACGGCACCAAGATCTGGATTTCCAACGGCATCCACGGCTCCTGCTTCGCGCTTCTCGTCAAGACGGACCCCGGGGCGAGCCCGCGCCACCGGGGCATGAGCCTCTTCCTCGCCGAGAAAGGCCCCGGCTTTACCGTCAGCCGGAAGCTGGAAAAGCTCGGCTACAAGGGCATCGATTCCGCCGAGCTCATCTTCGAGGACTACCGGATACCCGCCGGCCGCCTGATCGGGCTGGAGGAAGGCAGGGGGCTGCGCCACGCGCTCGGCGGGCTGGAGCTCGGCCGGATCAACGTCGCCGCCCGGGGCGTCGGGGTTGCCCGCGCCGCCATGGAAGACGCGCTCCGCTATGCCCAGCAGCGCGAGACCTTCGGCCAGCCGATCGCGCAGCACCAGGCAATCCAGATCAAGCTCGCCGACATGGCGACGCGCGTCGAGGCGGCCCGGCTGCTGGTCGAGCAGGCGGCCCGCGCCTATGACGCCGGCGAGCGCTGCGACATGGAGGCCGGCATGGCCAAGCTCTTCGCTTCCGAAGCCGCAGTCGAGAACAGCATGGAGGCGATGCGCGTCCACGGCGCCTACGGCTACTCGAAGGAAATGCACGTCGAGCGCTACTACCGCGACGCCCCCCTGCTCGCCATCGGCGAGGGCACGAACGAGTTGCAGCGCATCATCATCGCGCGCCAGCTCGTCGAGCGGAATCCGGCCTGAGCGGGCGGGCCGGCCCATGACGGAGCCTGTGCGGCTCGACTGGGACGACCGGGGCGAGGCGGGGCGCATTGCCCGCGTCACCTTCGACAATCCCGGAAAGCGCAATGCGCTGGGCCTTGAGGGCAAGCGGCGCTTCGTCGAGATCCTGACATCGCTTCGCCATGCGGAGGGCCTGCGCGCGCTTGTCATCACGGGCGCCGGCGACAAGTCCTTCGTCGGCGGCACGGACATTGCCGAGATGGCCGCCTTCACGCGCGCGGAAGCCGAGGCTTCGGCCACGTTGACGCACCGGGTCTGCGATGCCGTGCGCAGCTTTCCCATGCCTGTGATCGCGCGCATCAACGGCTACTGCTTCGGCTCCGGCATGGAGCTCGCCGCCTGCGCCGACATGCGCGCCGGCGCCGATCATGCCCTGTTCGGCATGCCGGAGGTGCGGCTCGGCATTCCCTCGGGTATGGAAGCGTCGGTGCTGCCGCGCCTCGTCGGCTGGGGCAAGGCGTGCGAACTGGTGCTCACCGGCGACCGGATCGACACCGCCGAGGCGCGCCGCATCGGCTTCCTCGAGCGCATTGTCCCGCTCGCCGGACTCGACGCCGCGGTGGAGGGCTGGATCGACTCCCTGCTCTCCTGCGGCCCGGGGGCGCTCGCCATCCAGAAGCGCCTCATCATCGACTGGGACCGGATGTCGCCGACCGACGGCGCCCGCGCCGGCATTCAGGCCTATGTGGACGCCTACCGGACCGGCGAACCGGCTCGCATGATGACCGCCTTCCTCAACCGCCGCCGCGCGCCCGCGCCGGATTGACGCGCCGCCGCTTCCCTAGATCCGCCCTTCCTCGACCGCGTGGCATGCGGTTTCCGCCGGGCCGTACTGCTTCAGGGCCGGCGTTTCGGCGCGGCAGCGGTCGTTGGCGAAGGGGCAGCGGGGGTGGAAGTGGCAGCCGGCGGGCGGATCGAGCGGATTCGGCACTTCGCCGCCCATCGGCTCGCGCTCGCGGCCAGACATGGCGAGGTCCGGAATCGCGTCCAGCAGCATCTGCGTATAGGGGTGGCGCGGCTGGGAGAAAAGCGTTCCGGAGTCCGCGATCTCCACGATGCGCCCGAGATACATCACGCCCACCCGGTCCGAGATATGGCGCACGGCCGCCAGGTTGTGACTGATGAAGAGATAGGTGAGGCCAAGCTGCTCCTGGAGGTCCCGCATCAGGTTCAGGATCTGCGCCTGCACCGACACGTCGAGCGCCGAGGTCGGCTCGTCGCAGACCAGGAATTCGGGATTGCTGGAAAGCGCGCGCGCAATCGAAATGCGCTGGCGCTGGCCGCCGGAAAACTCATGCGGATATTTCTCGCCGTCCGCCGGCGAAAGGCCCACCTGCACGAGCAGCGCGCCGACCCGTTCCGCCAGCTCCGCCCGTCCGCTGGCAAGCCCGAAGGCGCGCAGCGGCTCGGCCACGATGTCGCGCACCCGCCAGCGCGGGTTGAGGCTGGCATAGGGGTCCTGGAAGATCATCTGCATCCGCCGCCGGCTGCGCGCGCGCTCGGCCGCGGGCAGCCCCGCCAGTTCCAGGCCGTCGAACAGCACCCGGCCGGACGTCGGGCGGTAAAGGCCGACCACGAGCCGCGCGACGGTGGACTTGCCGCAGCCGGACTCCCCGACAAGCGCGAGTGTTTCCCCTTTCGCCATGGCGAAGGACACGCCGTCCACGGCCTTCAGGAAGACGCGCGGGCTCCGTTCGATGGCGCGCGCGAGCCACGGCTTCGAGACATCGAAATGCCGCGCGACCGCCTCTGCGGCGACGAAGTCAGCGGAGCTTCGGGTTGAGGGCATCGCGCAGCCAGTCGCCGAGCAGGTTGACGGAAAGCACCAGCACGGCCAGCGTCACGCCGGGAAAGATCGTCACCCACCATTCGCCGGAGAACAGGAAGTCGTTGCCGATGCGGATGAGGGTGCCGAGGGACGGCTCCGTGGGCGGCACGCCGATGCCGAGGAAGGAGAGCGTCGCCTCGGTGATGACCGCCACGGCGAGGTGGATCGTCGCAATCACCAGCACCGGCCCCATCGCGTTGGGAAGGATGTGGCGAAGCATGATGCTGGCCGGGGAAATGCCGATCAGCCGCGCCGCCTGGACATATTCCTTGTTCTTCTCGACAAGCGTCGAGCCGCGCACCGTGCGCGCATACTGCACCCATCCCGAAATGCCGATCGAGAGCACCAGCACATAGATGGCGAGTTCGTCCTGGCGTTCGCTCGGCAGGATGCCGCGCAGCACGCCGTTCACCAGAAGCGCGATGAGGATGGCGGGAAAGCTGAGCTGGATGTCCGCCACGCGCATGATGAAGGCGTCGATGCGCCCGCCCGCATAGCCGGAGACGAGGCCGAGCCCGACGCCGAGAACCAGCGACAGAAGCACCGAGGCGATGCCGACGCCGATGGAAATGCGCGCGCCGTAAAGGATGGCCGACAGGAGGTCGCGGCCCTGGTCGTCGGTGCCGATCAGGAAGCGGGTTTCCCCGTCCTCCGACCAGACCGGCGGAATATGCGCATCCAGCAGGTCCAGGCTTGCGAGGTCGAACGGGTTGTGGGGCGCGATGAGCGGCGCGAGGAACGCCGCGAGAATCATGACGCCGGCGATGCTTGCGGCCGCGACCGTGATCCGCGAGCGCGTGAAGGAATACCAGAGGTCGCTGTCCCGCCAGGCTCTCACCAGGCCGCACCCCGGTCGAGCCTGAGGCGCGGATCGACGACGTAGTAGAGCAGGTCCACGGCGAGGTTGATCGCAACGAAGAGGAACGCGATCAGCATGAGGTACGCGGCCATGATCGGGATATCGACCGTCTGGATGGATTGCAGGAACAGGAGGCCCATTCCCGGCCACTGGAAGACCGTCTCCGTAATGATCGCAAACGCGATGATGCCGCCGAGCTGCAGCCCGGTAATGGTGATGACCGGCACCAGGGTGTTCTTCAGCGCATGGCCGAAATGGACGGCCCGGTTGGAGAGCCCGCGCGCCCGGGCGAATTTGATGTAGTCCGTGCGCAGCACTTCCAGCATTTCCGAGCGCACGAGGCGCATGATGAGGGTCATCTGGAAGAGGCCGAGCGTGACCGCCGGCATGACGAGGGCCTGCAGGCCGCTGCCCGTCAGCAATCCGGTCGTCCAGCCGCCGAGATCGACCGTCTCCCCCCGCCCGAAACTCGGCATGACCCCGAGCGTCACCGAGAAGATGAAGATCAGCAGAATGCCGATCAGGAAGGTCGGCAGCGAAATGCCGGCCAGCGACACCGCCATGAAGACCTTGGAGAGCAGGCTGTCGCGGTAGAGCCCGGTGAAGACGCCCATCGGCACGCCGACCGCGAGCGCCAGCAGGGCCGACACCATCGCCAGCTCGAAGGTCGCCGGGAAGCGCGCGCCGATCATTTCCGTAACCGGCTTCTTGTGCTGGTAGGAGACGCCGAAATCGAGCCGTGCGGCATTGGCGATATAGCGTGCGAACTGGACATGGAAGGGATCGTTCAGGCCGAGGCGTTCCCGCAGGGCCTCGCGCTCCTCGAGCGTCGTCTCGATGCCGACCATCTGGTGGACCGGGTCGCCGACGAAGCGGAACATGGAAAACGCGATCAGCGCCACGAACAGGATCACGACGAGGGACTGCACCAGGCGCCGGAGGGTGAAAGCGATCATGGGTCCAGCCTGCTACGCGGCCCCCCGCAGACGGTCAAGCGTGTTATAGACTGCGCCTTCCCGGGACAAGGAGGGGGTTCCCATGCGTATCGTCGTCAACGGCCAGCAGGCTTTCGGCAAGGCGGTGCTCGACGCGCTGGTGGCGCGCGGCGAGGAGGTTGCGGCGGTCTATTGCGCGCCCGATGCGAGACCCGACCGCCCGGACCCGTTGAAAGCCGCCGCCGGCGAGCGCGGCCTGCCCGTCTTCCAGCCGAAGAGCTTCCGCGACCCGGCGGTCCATGAGGAATTCGCGGCGCTGAAGCCGGACCTCTGCGTCATGGCCTATGTGACGAAGATCGTGCCGTCCTCCTTCCTCGACCTGCCGGCGCTCGGCACCATCCAGTACCACCCTTCCCTGCTGCCGCTGCACCGCGGCCCGAGTTCGATCAACTGGCCGATCATCCAGGGCCGCACGGAAACCGGCCTCACCATCTTCTGGCCCGACGACGGCCTGGATACCGGCCCGGTGCTGCTGCAGAAGAAAACCGCCATCGGGCCCGACGACACGCTGGGCAGCATCTATTTCGACCGCCTGTTCCCGATGGGCGTGGACGCGATGCTGGAAGCCGTCGATCTGGTGCGCGACGGCAAGGCCCCGAAGCTCGCGCAGGACGAGGCGCAGGCGACCTATGAGAGCTGGTGTACGGCCGACGACGCCGGGATCGACTGGTCCCGTCCCGCCGGCGAAATCTACAACCTCATTCGCGGCTGCAACCCGCAGCCCGGCGCCTGGACGATGCGCGGCGGCGCGAAACTCCAGATATTCGATGCGCGCCTGGCGGAAGCCCCGGCCGGGGCCGGGCCCGGCACGGTCCTGTCCGTCAGCGAAAACGGCGCCGTCATCGCCGCTGCCGGCGGCGCGGTATGCGCGGTCCGGGTCCGCCCGGAGGGCGCCGGCAAGATCGCCGCGGCCGAGGCGGGGCTGGAACCCGGCGAAGTCCTGGGCGGCTAGAGCGCGGTCCGTTGGGGTTGGGAAGGCCCCGTCGGTAGAGCCCCGGTCATCGCCCGGGTCGGCGCGTCAGCAGTCTGCTCCAGACCCGATTCGGGGCATCCATACCGCGTGGCTCCAGCCGATTCCGGTTCAGTGCCCCGACACTCTTCTCGTCATGCCCGGACTTGTTCCGGGTACCTTCCCCCGGGGCCGCCGCATGGATGCCCGGAACAAGTCCACTGTTGTCCGGTTTAGCGATCGCGCGAAGCAGATTGGAGGTCGGCCGGGTTTTCGGGGGCATGTGGCCTCTCCCGTCCGCTCCCTTTCCATTAGGGACTTATATACCAAAATGACCAAACGGACTCGGATTCCCGGAGGACTCCGGCCATGATGCGGGCATGGAACAGGCATTGCAGGATGCTGCGGACTATGGATCGCGGCTTTTGGTGGAGCGGTGGGCCGAGCTTGCCG
>JAJEIH010000142.1 GCA_022827685.1 Alphaproteobacteria bacterium | reverse complement strand
CCCACCCGGCCTCCCCCGCAAGCGGGGGAGGAGGTCAAAGAGCGGAGAGGCTCATGCCCGAAACGGCTACAGCATATGAACCCTGCACATGCAGAACATGACATCTCATGATACATGGCAGGGGGACCATGACAAAACATGACATCCACCCAAGGGGTCCGCCGGCCGCGTTGCGCCGCCCGGTCGGAAGCGGGCCGCGGCTTCGTCGGTATCGACCCGTCAACAATGGTATTAATCCCGGGAACCATGGCTCAGGACTTTCTCGAAGAAGCCGGCGGCGGGCAGCCGCCCTACCTCACGACGAAGGAGGTGGCGGCGCTTCTGCGCGTGCGCGAACGCAAGGTGTACGATCTCGCCGCCGCGGGCGGGATCCCGCACCGGCGGATCACGGGCAAGCTGCTCTTCCCGCGCATGGAGATCCTGGCGTGGATCGAGGGTGGCGGCGACGCCGCGTCCCTGGAGCGGCCGGAGGTGTTGACCGGCTCTCACGACCCGCTCCTCGACTGGGCGGTGCGCGAGTCCGGCTCGGGGCTTGCGACGCTCTGGAACGGCAGCTTCGACGGCCTGGACTCCTTCGCCGGCGGCCGCGCCGCGCTTGCCGGGCTGCACATACCGGAGGACGCGGACTGGAATGTCCGCACCGTCGCGGCGCGCGGCCTGCGCGGGGCGGTGCTGGTCGCCTGGGCCGGGCGGGCGCGGGGGCTCGTGCTCTCGGAGGCCGTGCGCGGCCAGGTGCGCTGCATGTCCGACCTCCGGGGCAGGCGGGTCGTCATGCGCCAGCCGGGGGCGGGCGCAGCGGCGCTCTTCGAGGCGCTCCTGTCGAAGGAAGGGCTGACGGCGTCGGACCTTGTTCCCTCCGCGGAGCTGGCGCGGACCGAGAGCGATGCGGCGGCGGCGGTCGCCGCGGGCGAAGCGGATGCGGCCCCCGGCATCGAGGCGATGGCGCGCCAGTTCCACTTGCCCTTCCTGCCGCTGGTCAGCGAGCGGTTCGACCTGCTGATCGACCGGCGGGCCTATTTCACCGGCCGGGTGCAGGCGCTCATGGCCTTCGCGGGCAGCGGCGCCTTCCGGCGCAAGGCCGCCGCGATGGGCGGCTACGACCTGTCCGAAGCCGGGTCGGTGCGCTGGCTCTCGCCCTGACGCGAGAGCGACGGCACGCAGACCGTCCTGCCGTCGGCGAGCCGCTCCACACGGACATCGACACCGTAAACGGCGGACAGCGCCTCTTCGGTGAGGGCCGCGGCCGGCGGACCCGTCGCCTTCACGCGCCCCTCATGCAGCAGGGCGACATCGGTGCCGACGGCGAAGGCGTGGTCGGGATCGTGGGTCGAGAGAATGACCGTGAGCCCGTCTGCGGCGAGCCCGGCAATCTCCCGGAGCACCAGCGCCTGATTGCCGAAATCGAGGCTGGCGGTCGGCTCGTCCATGATGAGCGCCGGCGTTTCCTGCGCGAGCGCCCGGGCGACCAGCACGAGCTGGCGCTGGCCGCCGGAGAGGCGGGTGTAGTCCGCCTCCGCCAGATCGCCGATGCGCAGGCGCTCCAGCGCGGCGCGCGCCGCTTCGCGGTCGGCCTCGCCCGGCTGCGAGAAGAGCCCGAGCCGCGCCGTCCGGCCCATCAGCACGACCTCGAAAGCCGACCATGCGAAGGGCGGCGCGTGCGCCTGCGGCACATAGGCGACGCGCTGCGCGACCTCGGCGCGCGAGAGGCGGTCGAGCGGCCGGCCCTCCAGCAGCACCTGCCCGCCCCGCGCCGGAATGAGGCCGAGCTGCGTCCTGAACAGGGTGGTCTTGCCGGACCCGTTGGGGCCGAGCAGGAAGAGCACCGCGCCCGGCCCGGCGGCGAGCGTTATGCCGGACCCCACCTCGCGCCCCGGATAGCCGATCGCGAGGTCGCGGGTTTCGACGGTCATGCCCATGCGCGCCGGCCCCGTGCGAGCAGCCAGAGGAAGAAGGGCGCGCCCACCACGGCCGTCAGGATGCCGAGCGGCACCTCCGCGGCCGAGATCGTGCGTGCGAGCGTATCGACCGCCAGCATGTATCCGGCGCCGAGCAGGGCAGCCGCCGGCAGGAGCCGGCCGAAGCCGGGGCCGACGAGCATGCGGGCGATATGCGGGATGACGAGCCCGACCCAGCCGACGACGCCCGCGACCGCCACGACGCTCGCCGTGATGAGCGTGGCGCAGAGGATGACGGTGAGGCGGAGCCGCCCGGCCTCGACGCCGAGTGCGCGCGCCTCCTCGTCACCCAGCGCCAGCACGTTGATCCGCCAGCGCAGCAGGACCAGCGGCACGAGGCCGGCGGCCACGACCGGCGCGGCGGGCATGAGGTCCGCCGCCTTCACCCCGGCGAGGCTGCCGAGCAGCCAGAAGGTGATGGCGGGGAGCTGGTCGTACGGGTCGGCGAGGACCTTGAGCAGCGAGGTTGCCGCGCCCGCGAGCGCGCCAACCACCACGCCCGCCAGCACGAGAACGAGGGTGCGGTCTCCCGTCTTCACCGCGGCGGCGACGAAACCGACGAGAGCGACTGCGCCGAGCCCGCCCGCAAAGCCCAGCAACTGGATCGCGGCGACCGGGAGCGACAGGAAGATCCCGAGCACCGCGCCGAGGCCCGCCCCGGCGGACACGCCGAGAATGTCGGGCGACACGAGCGGGTTGCGGAAGATCGTCTGGTAGCAGGCGCCCGCCGCCGCCAGCGCCGCGCCGACCAGCAGCGAGGCCGCCACCCTCGGAAGCCGGATCGCCAGCAGCACGGTTTCCGCCTGGCCGGCGGTGTCGCGGCCCGTCAGCACCGACAACGCTTCGACGAGCCCGAGCGGATAGGGTCCAATCAGGAGCGCGGCGACGCTGCCGAGGACCAGCGCACCGGCGAGCCAGAGCGCCGTTCCGGCTCCCGCTTGCCCGTGCTTGCGAGCGGCAATCAGGGCGCGCGCCCCTTTGTCCATTCGAGGAGCCGGTCGAGGTCCGACCCGCCGAGATCGACATGGTACCAGAGCCTGTAGAAGGCGCGCGTTTCGGCCCGCAGGTCGCCCGGCCACAACTCGGGATAGAAGAGCCCGGCGAGCCACTTCAGGCCCATCATCCGGTTGATGGAGGGCGGGCGGTCGATCCAGCCGAACGGCGCGGTCGGCGAGAGATAGACCCGGCCCCGGCGGACCGCCGCGATGCCCTGCCAGAGCGGCTCGCGCCAGATGCGGTCGTAGAAGGTCCGGTCCCAGGTGACGATGGTGTCGGGATCGGCCACGATCACCTGCTCCGGCGAAGCCCGTACGAGCCCGTAGCGGCCGGGCGCATCGGCGACGTTCCGACCGCCCGCGAGCTCGATGATCTCCGTGTTGATGGAGCCCTTCAGCCCTGTCTCGAGCCCGTCCGGGCCGCGGGCGAGATAGACGCGCGGCCGGGCCTCCGCAGGCACGGCGCCGAGCGCGGCCTCGAGTTGCGCGAAGGTCGCCTCGACATCCGCCGCGAGCGCCTCTCCCCGGTCCGGAACGCCGAGCGCCGCGCCCAGAAGGCGGAGCGAGGCCGCCGTTTCGGAAAACCGCCCGTTGACTAGGACATAGGGGATGCCGGTCTGGTCCTGGACGCGGTTCGCGAGGTCGATATAGGTGTCCCGCACGGAGCCGAAATCGACGATGAGATCGGGCCCGAGCGCGATTACCCGTTCGAGGTTCGCGTCTCCGCCGCGCCCGGTGAGCCGCCCCGTCTCGGGGAGGTCCCGCCACGGCTCGGCGATATAGGGCTTCTCGTACTCCCGGAGCGCGCGCGGCCATCCGAGCAGTGCGGCGGGCTTGAGCGCATAGACCAGGATCGAGGCAGGCGGCCCGGCCGCAAACACGCGGTCCACCCGGTCCGGGATTTCGACGACCCTCCCGGCGGAATCGCGGACGCTGCGCGCCTCGCCCGGCATGGCGAGGCCGACCAGCGCAACCGCCAGCAGGGACCGCAAGAGCCGTGTCATGCCGCAATCCTTATGCCAGCGAAAGGCGGCTCGCATCCATCAGCCGCCGGCATTCGGAAAGAAGACCTGCTGGCCGTCCACCCTGTAAGCCGCGATGGCCGCCTGTCCTTCCTCGGAGAGCACCCAATCGACGAACAGCCGGCCGAGGCCGGCCTTCACATTCGGGTGCTTGTCCGGATTCACGAGCACGATGCCGTACTGGTTGAAGAGCCTCGGGTCGCCTTCGACCAGAATCCGCTGGCCGTTCCTGTTGGCGAAGCTGGTCCAGGTGGCGCGATCGGCCATCGCATAGGCGCCCATGCCGCCGGCGGTGTTGAGCGCCGCGCCCATGCCCGAACCCGTCTCGCGATACCAGCTGCCCGAAGCGGCCGCAATATCGATGCCCGCCTCCTCCCAGAGCTCGAGTTCGACCTTGTGCGTGCCGCTGTCGTCCCCGCGCGAGACGAAGGGCGCTTCGGCCTCGGCGATCCGCGCCAGCGCCGCCACGGCGTCTTCCATGCCTGCCACGCCTGCAGGGTCTTTGGCAGGCCCGACGATGACGAAGTCGTTGTACATGACATCGGCGCGGCTGATGCCGTGGCCGTCGGAAACGAAGCGTTCCTCGTCGGACCTGGCGTGGACGAGGAGCACGTCGCCGTCGCCATTGGCGGCGTTCCTGAGCGCCTGGCCGGTGCCGACCGCAACGACCCGCACCTCGATGCCGGTCCGCTCCCGGAACAGCGGCAGGATGTGGTCGTAGAGGCCGGAGTTCTGGGTCGAGGTGGTGGACTGGACGACGATAAAGCGGTCCGCGGCCGCCGGATGGATCAGGCCCAGCGCCATGAGCGCAATGGCGGCGAGGGAAGGGAGGATGCGTCCGGCCATCTCGCGCTTCGATCCGGGTTCAGGCCCTGGACGCGGACGGGGAGCCGAGGTCGAGGCGGCCCTCGAGCCAGGCGCGGGCGGCTTCGGAGCGCGGCGCACCCAGCACGTCCGCCGCGCGCCCTGTCTCCACGACCCGCCCGCCATGCAGGAACACAAGGTCGTCGCCGAGGCGCCGCGCCTGGCCGGTATCGTGGGTGACGAGCACGATGGCGACGCCGCTCTCATGCGCATCCCCGACCAGTTGTTCGATGGCGTGGGTCGAGCCGGGGTCGAGGCTGGCCGTCGGTTCGTCGAGGAACAGCAGGCCCGGCGCGCAGGCAAGCGCGCGCACCACCGCAAGCCGCTGCTGCTCGCCGCCGGAGAGCACGCGCGCCGGCCGGCCGGCCAGGTCGCCGAGGCGGGAGCGCTCCATCGCCTCGGCCTCCCGCGCCCTCCGCTCCGGCCCCGGGAGCCCGCGCACCGAAAGCGCGAAACGGAGGTTGGCGAGCACCGAGCGGCGCAGCAGGACGGGGCGCTGGAACACCATCGCCTGCGCGAGACGGCCTTCGCGGTCGAGAGGCCGGCCTTGCCAGAGCACCTCCCCGGCGGTCGGGCGGATCAGGCCGTGCAGAAGGCGCAGCAGCAGGCTCTTGCCGGCGCCGTTGGCTCCCATGACCACCGTCCGCCTGCCGGGACGGATGTCGATATCGACCCCGTCGATCAGCCGCTTTCCGCCGGCATCGAAACACAGGCCCCGCGCGCTCAGCAGAGCCGGACCGTCCGCCGCCATCGGGAGCGCCGGCGCAGCCATATGGAACGCCGCCTCAGGCATAGGCCATCCGGACCGCCGAGGCCCGGAGCGTCATCACGGCCCCGTTTACCGCCACGGCAATGGCGAGAAGCACGACGCCGAGCGCCAGGGCCAGTTCGAGATTGCCCTTCGAGGTCTCGAGCGCGATCGTCGTGGTCATGACGCGCGTGACATGGTTGATGTTGCCGCCGACGATGATGACGGCGCCCACCTCCGCCACCGCGCGGCCGAAACCGGCGAGCGCCACGGTGAGCAGGCTGTAGCGGGCGTCCCACAGGAGCGCGGCCACCCGGTCGAAAGGGCCGACGCCGAGCGAGTCGAACTGCTCGGCATATTCGCGGTAGCAGTCCTCCACCACCTGCCGGCTCAACGCCGCGACGATGGGCGTGACGAGGATCGTCTGGGCGATAATCATGGCGGCCGGCGTGTAGAGCAGCTCCAGCGGGCCGAGCGGCCCGGCGGCCGACAGCATGAGATAGGCGATCAGCCCCACCACGACGGGCGGCAGGCCCATCAGCGAATTCAGCATGACGATGACCGCCGTCCGGCCGGGAAAGCGGAAGGCGCCCACCATCGCGCCAAGCGGCAGGCCGATGAGGCAGGAAATGGCGACGGCGCTCAGCGTGACGCGAAGCGACAGGCCGACGATTTCGATGAGGTCGGAGTCCCAGGCGAGAATCAGGCCTACCGCCTCTCCGAGTATCCTCCAGAAGCTTTCCACCCTGCATTTCCTCCCGTGATTCGGAAGAATTGCACAAAAAGAACGTTAAATCGACAAGATCAGCAGGAAATTCCCGGTGCCGCGATAGCGTCCGTCCGGCCTTTCGCAAGGCGGCCCGCCCCTGTAGGCTTGGACACAGGACAGGCGCAAAAACAACAAGATAACGGGAATGCCTGGGTTCGGAGCACAGGAGGTCGGGCGCTTGGAGCGCCTGCGCTCGGCCAGCGGGGAGCTGTCGGGCGCGTTCGGCGATCTCGGCACCTTCCTGCCTTATGTCGTGGCTGCAGTCGGCGCGGGCATTCTCGCGCCGACGCCGGTTTTCGCCGGCTTTGCGGCCGGCTATGTCCTCGTCGCCGCCGTCTATCGCATGCCGGTATCCGTCCAGCCGATGAAGGCTCTCGGGGCGGTCATCATTGCAGGCGGCCTCACCGCGGCCGAAACCGCTTGGGCGGGCGGCATCGTCGGCGCGGTCCTCCTCCTGCTCGCGGCCGTCCCGTCGTTTGAAAAGGCGACTCGCGCGATACCCCAGTCGGTGGTCACGGGCCTCCAGGCGGGGCTCGGCCTGATGCTCGGAACGGTGGCCTTCGGCCTGATGAGCCACGACTGGACCATGGCCCTGGCGTCGCTTGCCGTGCTCTCGCTGGCCCTCCTTCTGCCGCGGGGACCCTGGGTTCCGCTTGTCGTCGTCGGCGCCGTGCTGCTGGTTCCCCATGCAGGGCCGCCGGTTCCCCCGGCGGCGCCCGCCGGCGGCATCGACACCGTCCATGCCGTGCTTTCGGGCGTGCTGGCGCAGCTGCCGCTCACCCTGCTCAACGCCGTGGTGGTCGCCGCCGCGGTCGCCCGCACGCTCTATCCCGACCGGGCCGCGCGGGTGAACGAACGGAGGCTCGCAACCACGAACGGGCTGATGAACCTCCTGCTTGCGCCGCTGGGCGCCATGCCGATGTGCCACGGGGCCGGCGGCATCGCCGCGCATCGAAGGTTCGGCGCGCGCGGCATGGGGGCGCCGCTGATCATGGCGGCCGCCTGCGGCGCCGTCGTCGCGACGGGGCCGGAGATCGTCGGGCTGCTCATGTCGATCCCGCCGGCGGTCGTCGGCGCGCTCCTGGTCTATGCGGCGGCCGACCTGATCCTGAGCCCGAGGCTGCTCGACGCCCGCCCGGACTGCCGGCCCGTCATCGCCGCGGCCGCACTGGCAACCGTGTTCCTCGGCGCGCTGGCGGGCCTGATTACCGGCCTGGCTGCGGAAGGAATGCGAGTCTATATCCGGCGCAGGCGGCGTTCCGGTTCCACGCATAGCGGCGGATAATCCGCGGGAGCGCCGCCGCTCAGGCACCGCCCACGCCTTCCGGGGCGATGGCGACGGTCTTGATGACAGCGTGGCAGGACATGCCCTCCGCCAGACCCAGGGCTTCCGTTGATCGGCGGGTCGAACGGGAGAGGATCGTGCCGGCCGCCGTGCGGACGGAGACGATGGCGCCCGGTCCCTCGCCCGCCCGGACCGACTCGATCGTGCCCGGCAGGATGTTCAGCGCGGACAGGCCTTCCGGCTCCCGTCTGGACAGCAGCACCTCATGCGCCGCGATCCGGACCCGGATCCGGCTGCCGGGCGCATGCGGCACCCTCGGCAGGAACAGGCGCACGCCGCCGGCCTCGATCTCCGACAGCCCGTCGGCATGGTGGCGCAGGACCGCCGCTTCGAGCACCGCGCCCGCGCCGCGTGCGCCGAGCGGCGTGACCGTCGGATCGCCCAGCACCTCGACCGCTGGCCCCTGGCGCAGCACGCGCCCGTCCTGGAGCGCGATCACCGTGGTTGCGAGCCGCGCCACCTCCGCCGCCGAGTGGCTGACATAGAGCACCGGCACCGACACCTCGTCGCGCAGGCGCTCGAAATAGGGCAGGATTTCCGCCTTGCGCGCCTCGTCCAGCGAGGCCAGCGGCTCGTCGGCGAGGATGAGCCGGGGGCTCGCGAGCAGGGCGCGGCCGATGGCGACCCGCTGCTTCTCCCCGCTGGACAGCGCGCCGGGGCGGCGGCCCAGCAGATGCCCGATGCCGAGCATTTCGACGATGCGCCCCATGTCCTCGCCCGGGCCGCCCTTCGCCGCGAACCAGCGCCCGTAAAGCAGGTTCTGGCGCACGGTTAGATGCGGAAAGAGCCGCCCTTCCTGGAAGATGTAGCCGAGCCGGCGGCGGTGGGGCGGCAGCCACGCGCCGCGCTCCGTGTCGAACAGCACCCAGCCGTCCGCGACCGCGCGCCCGGCCTCCGGCTTCAGCAGCCCTGCAACGGCGTTGACGGTCGTGGTCTTGCCGGAGCCGGAGCGGCCGAACAGAACGGTCACGCCCGGCGGCGCCTCGAAGGAAATGTCGAGCTCGAAGCCGGGGAAGGCGTGGCGGATAGCGACGGAAAGCGTCATGCGCCGGCCACCCGTCTCGCCACGCGCCGCGCGACGAGTTCGGAGAGCAGCAGTGCGGCCATGGAGACGACGATGGCGATGACCACAAGGCGGAGCGCGGATGTCTCGCCGCCCGGCACCTGGAGGAAGGTGTAGATCGCCGTCGGCAGGGTCTGCGTCTGGCCGGGAATGTTCGAGACGAAGGTGATCGTCGCGCCGAATTCGCCCATCGCCTTGGCGAAGGCGAGGATCACGCCCGCGAGGATGCCCGGCAGCACCAGCGGCAGGGTCACGGTCGCGAAGACCCAGGGGCCTGAGGCGCCGAGCGTCGCGCTCGCCTGTTCCAGTTTCGGGTCCACCGCCTCGATGGAAAGGCGGATGGCGCGGACCATGAGCGGGAACGCCATGACCGCCGCCGCCAGCGCCGCTCCCGTCCAGCGGAAGGCGAAGACGATGCCGATGTCTTCCAGGAGGCTGCCGAGGGGGCCGCGCGTGCCGAACGCCAGCAGCAGCAGGTAGCCCGTCGCCACCGGAGGCAGGATAAGCGGCAGATGCACCAGCCCGTTCAGGAGCTGCCGGCCCGGGAAGCGCCAGCGCGCAAGCGCGTAGGCGGTCAGCACGCCGAGCGGCAGGCTTGCGAGCGTCGCCCAGAACGCGACCCGCAGGGAAAGGGCAACCGCCTGCCACTCCTCGGGGCTCAGCCAGTCCATGCCGCGATTCTACTCGAAGGCGGCGACAAAGCCCTGGCGCTCGAATGCCGCTTTCGCGGCCGGGCCCCGGAGCCAGGCGAGGAAACGCCGATTGAGCGGATTGCGGCTCGCGGCGACCGCGGCGGCGGGATAGACGATGGGCGGATGCGCGCCTGCCGGGAAGGTCCCGACGACCGTCACATTGTCGTCCGCCGCGGCATCGGTCGCATAGACGACGCCGAGCGGCGCTTCGCCGGAGGAGACGAGCGCCAGCGCGGCGCGCACATTGTCCGCCTGCGCGGCCCGCGGCGCCACGGCCTTCCAGGCGCCCAGCCATTCGAGCGCCGCCTTGCCGTAGATGCCGGCGGGCACCGCATCGACCAATGTCATGGCGAGGCGGCCATCGCCCAGCAGGCCGGCGAGGTCGAGGCCGGGCGCGATCCGGACCGGCGGCGCATCCCGCCCGTGCGCCACCAGCACCAGGCTGTTGGTCAACAGGTCGAAACGGCTTGCCGGGTCGATGAGGTCTTCCCGCTCCAGGGCGTCCATCCAGTCCGGATTGGCGGATATGAGGATGTCCGCGGGCGCGCCGTGCCGGATCTGGCGGGCAAGCGCCGAGGAGCCCGCGAGCGAGACGGTTGCGGCATGGCCGGTCTCGCGTTCGAAGCCGGCGGCAATCTCGTCCATCGCGTTTTTCAGGCTGGCCGCGGCGAAGACCGTAATCCCGTCCGCGCCGAAGCCGGGCCGGGCGAGCCCCAGGCCGAGCGCAAGACCGGCGGCCAGCCCGATCAGGCGGCGGCGGGCAGGCGAAAACAGCAAACGCGGCGCTCCCCGGAGGTCTGTTCGTACGGGCGGTTCGCCCAATTGGCCCTTTTGCGTCCGCCCGGCAAGGTCGGGACGGGCGGGCATGACCATCTGCGCCGTGTCATGGAATGTCATGTTTTGTCATGGTCGGGGGCGAAATCGCCGCTGTCGGGCCCGTCCGGCTGCCGGGGTTCGGGCGCATTGAAGGGGCCGGCCCTTTCCAGCCAGTCGAGGCTGTCCTGCCGGCGCTGTTCGATGTTCTCCGGCGACCACGGGTCGTGGAGTTCGGCGTAGCCGTTGCGGCGCTGGTAGAGCCAGTCATGTTCGGCCCCGTCGGCGCGGTCGTCGTCGATCCCGTCCTCGTGGCCGGGCGCGGAGGCGGCCCAGGGGCAGTCCTCGTAGGTCTCCTCGGGCGGGTCGTCGGCGGGGGGCAGGTCATTGGCCGGTTCGGGCGGGGAGCCGAAGCTCACGGGCAGGCGGGTGCGCTCCTCGACGGCCGCGGCGAGCCTGCGGGCGGCCTCCTCATGCGCGGCTTCGTCGAAGCCCTCCTGCGCTTCCACCGCCTCCCTGCTTTCGCAGTGGCGGGCAAGGGCGCGTTC
>JAJEIH010000086.1 GCA_022827685.1 Alphaproteobacteria bacterium | reverse complement strand
CCGGCCTGCCTTGCGGCGCCGGCGGCATTGCCGGAGACGGCATAGTGGCGGCAGAAGGCTTCCTGCCGGGTGGAAAGCGCGACGGCGGGGTCGATGATGGGCATGGGCAACTCCTTCATTCCGCTTCGGTTCGACGGCCCTGCCGCCCCGGCACCGGAGCGACCCTGTTTCGCGCGTATCCCGCGCGCGCCTGCGCCGGCGGGGGCGGGCGTATCGCGGCGGCGCGGCTCGCGCGCCTGATTGCGCGCGCGAGACGCAGGACACACCTCGCCTGTCGGCTGAATCGGGGTCGTTCCGCACCGGACGGCGCGGGCGGGAAGCGGTCCGCGCGGACTTCGCCTCCCTCGGACCCATCATACCACTGTTTCTGAGAATGCAAGCCCCAAACAGAGAAATATTACTTAAATTGTGGGAACAATTGACTTGCTTGCCCGGACGAAGACTGCATTGTTACAGTCGGATGCCGGGCGCGCTGCCGGCGGCGGCGGATTGCTTCGGATGCCGCGAACCTCGGGACTCGCTACGTGACCAACAGCTATCGCCTGGGTATCGACATAGGCGGGACCTTTTCCGACTTCGCGCTGGTCAACGATGCCGACGGCGCTATCCGGGTCGAGAAGACCCTGACCTCCGCACATGCGCCCGAGGAGTCGGTGATGCGCGGCATCGGCGACCTCTCCGGCGCGATTCCCGATCTGCTGGGCCGGACTTCCGAGGTGATCCACGCGACGACCCTCGTCACCAACACCATCCTCGAACGCAAGGGGGCGAAGACCGGACTGCTCACGACCGGGGGCTTCCGCGACATCCTCGAACTGGCCCGCGAGGTTCGCTACGACATCTACGACATGTTCATCCGCCTGCCCGAGCCGCTGGTCCCCCGCCGGCTGCGGCTCGGCGTTCCGGAACGGGTGCTCGCGGACGGCGCGGTGCTCCTTCCCGTGGACGAGGCGGCCGTCCGGCAGGCGGCGGCCGTCTTCCGCGACGAGGGCGTCGGCGCCGTTGCGGTCTCGTTCCTCCATTCCTATCGAAACAGCGTCCATGAACGCCGCGCGGCGGAGATCCTGCGCGAGGAGCTTCCGGCGGTCACCGTGTCGCTGTCGCACGAGGTGCATCCCGAGCCCAAGGAATACGAACGCACCTCGACCACCGTGCTCGACGCCTATGTGAAGGGGGTTGCGGAGGGCTATCTGGAGCGGCTGGCGGAGGGGCTGGCCGGACGCGGTTATCGGGAGCGGCTTTTCGTCATGCTGTCGAACGGCGGCACCGCGACGGTCGAGACGGCGAAACGGGTGCCGGTCCAGATCGTCGAGTCGGGACCGGCCGCCGGGGTGGAGGCGGCGGCGTATTTCGGGCGTCTCGCGGGGATCGACAGCCTGCTTTCCTTCGACATGGGGGGAACGACCGCGAAGCTCTGCATCATCGAGAACGGCCGGGCCGCCCGGACCCGCAGCTACGAGGTGGACCGCCAGCACCGGTTCAAGTCGGGGAGCGGCCTCCCCGCTGCGGTGCCGGTCTATGACCTGCTCGAAATCGGGGCGGGAGGCGGCAGCATCGCCCGGGTGGACGATCTCGGCCTCATCCGGGTCGGGCCCGAAAGCGCCGGTTCCGCGCCCGGACCCGCATGCTACGGCCTGGGCGGCGCGGCGCCGACGGTGACGGACGCGGATCTCCTGCTCGGCTACCTCAACCCCGGCTACTTCCTCGGCGGGCGCATGGCGCTCGACCGTGCCGCGGCGGAGCGGGCCGTGGGCAAGCATCTCGCGGAGGCGACCGGACTCACGACTCTGGAAGCGGCGGCAGGCGTCCACGAGATCGTCAACGAGAACATGGCGGCGGCGGCCCGGATTTATGTCGCCGAGAAGGGCAAGGCGCCGCCCGAACTGTCAATGGTCGCGTTCGGCGGGGCCGGGCCCGTCCACGCGGCCGGGCTGGCTCGCAAGCTCGGCTGCCCGCGCCTCGTCGTGCCGCCCCATTCAGGCGTCATGTCGTCGCTCGGGCTGCTCGCCGCCCCGGTCGCGTTCGAGCGGAGCCGGGCCGTGAGGCAGATCCTGGAGGCGGTGGACCTCGCCGCGGTCGAAGCCGGGTTCCGCGCCCTTGAAGCCGAGGCCGGAGACCTGATGCCGGACGGCGCCGCCCCTATCGTGCGCCGCAGCGTCGATCTGCGCTATTCGGGCCAGGACTACCCGCTCGAGATCGAAGTCCCGGAACCGTGCGACACCTCCTCGACGAAGGCTGACTGGGAGGCGCGCTTCGAGGCGCTCTACCGTTCGCATTATGGAAAGGTGGACGATGACAACCCCGTCGAGCTCGCAAGCATCCGGGTGCATGTGAGCCAGCCCCCGCCCGCGCTTGAGCTCGCCCGGCCGCCGGCGAAGGCCGACGCCCCGCCCAAGGCATGGCGCGACATCCATGTCCCGGCGGGCGCCGGCATGGAGCGGGCGCCGGTGTATGAGCGGGCGGCGCTGCGCATCGGACAGGAGATCGCCGGGCCCGCGGTCATCGAAGAGCCGGAATCGACGACCGTCATCGGCCCCGGCGACCGGCTGCGCGTGGACCCGCTCGGCTGCCTCGCGGTGGACCTTGTCATCCGCCGGCCTGCCGTCTCCGGTGACGATGCCGACGAGACGCCTCACCCGGCGGCGTTCGGGCGGAGATAGCCGATGCAGCTCGACCCCGTCACCATCCAGATCCTCTGGAACCGCCTCATCACGATCGTGGACGAGGCGGCGACGGGGCTCATGCGCACCGCCTACACGCCGTCCGTGAAGGAGTATCACGACTTCTGCTGCGCGCTGTTCGACGCCGACGCGCGGATGCTCTCGCACTCGACGGTCACGACGGCGGGGTTCCTCGGCATCGTTCCCGAAGTGCTGCGCAATTTCATCGCGAAATACCCTCCTGAAACGCTCAGGCCGGGCGACGCCATCATCACCAACGATCCCTGGATCGCGAGTGGCCACCTCATCGACATCTCGATCGCAGCCCCGATCTTCCACCGCGGCCGGGTCGTCGGCTACACGCTGTGCATCGTCCACCATCTCGACATGGGGGGACGGATGTCCACCCTCGAATCGAAGGACATGTACGAGGAGGGGCTGAAAATCCCGATCCTCAAGCTCTTCGACGAGGGGCGGCTGAACGAGACCGTGTTCGACTTCATGCGGGCCAATATCCGGGTGCCGGACAAGGTGCTGGGCGATGTCCGCGCGCAGCTCGTCGCCAACAATGTCTGCGCGCGGGGGCTGAAGGGGCTGCTGGAGGAATACCGGCTGGACGGGCTGGAAGCGCTCGGGGCCGAGGTCATCGACCGTACCGAGTCCAGCCTGCGGCGCAAGATTGCGGCGCTGCCCGACGGGTCTTACCGCAATGTGGCGGTGCTCCCGAAGGTCCCGGGCTGCGACGACGAGGTCGTGGTGAAGGTCGATGTCACGGTGGCGGGCGACGGGATCACCGTCGATTACTCGGGCTCGTCGGGCGAGGTCGGGGCGGCGATCAACTGCTCCTACAACATGACGCGCTCCTACACCGCCTACCCGGTCAAGCTCGCGCTCGACCCCCATGTGCCGAACAATGAGGGCGGGCTCAGGCCCATCCGGGTGATTGCGCCGGAGGGCACCATCGTCAACTCCCGCCCGCCGGCCGCCACCTGGGGCCGGACGATGATCTCGCACCTCTTCCCCGAAATCGTCTTCGCGACGATGGAAGCCGTCATGCCGGAGTCGATACTCGCCTCGAACGGCGGCTGTCCGGCCAACGAGGTCTATCTTCACGGCCGCCACGCGGACGGCCGGTCGTTCCTCGCGATCGCGCAGCACAGCGGCGGCTTCGGCGCGAGCGCCCGGCATGACGGCTATGCCTGCCTCTGCTTCCCCAACAACACGCGCAACATCCCCGTCGAGGTCACCGAGAACGAGGCGCGGATGTACTATGTCCGCAAGGAGCTCCGCACCGATTCGGGAGGGCCGGGCCGCAACCGGGGCGGGCTCGGCCAGGAGATCGAGTTCGCCATCCTCGACGGCGGCAACGAGCGCGCCCGCGATGTCGAGAGCTCGGTGCGCCTCAGCGGCCGCACCGAGGACGGCCCCTTCCCGGTGTTCGGCCGCCTCGGCGGCCGGAACGGGCGCGGGAGCGGCCTCTGGCACAATGGCGGGGCGGTCGATCACGGGGTTTACCGGCGCCTCGCCCCCGGCGACCGCGTGCGGTTCGTGCTGAGCGGCGGGGGCGGATATGGCGACCCGCTTGAGCGCGAGCCGGAACGGGTGCTCGCCGATGTCGAGCAGGGCTATGTGTCGGTCGAAAGCGCCGGGGAAGACTACGGCGTCGTCATCGACGGGGCGGCGATGACCGTCGATGCCGAGGCGACCCGCCGCCTCCGCGCCCGGGCGCGGAAGCCGGGGTAGGAGCCGCGCGTCAGCCGACCTGGTTCCGCGGCACGTCGCGGAAGGGGCGGTCGGTGTCGTGGCGGGCCTCCTTGGGCATGGAGAGGATGCGCTCGGAGATGATGTTGCGCTGAATCTCGTCCGTGCCGCCGGCAATCGAGATCGCCGGGGTCGAGACCAGGATTTCCGCGACCACCCCGCCCGTGCCGTCGTCCTCGCCGGTCAGCATGGCGTCGGGGCCGGCGATCATGGTGTGCGCCCTGGCGCAGGCCCGCGCGACGATGCTGGCGGCGAGCTTGCCGATGGACCCCTCCGGCCCCTGCGGCAGGCCAAGCTGCTGCGCCTCGCGGGCGCGCCGCGCCGTCCATTCCGCGGTCCGGGCAAGGGTCAGCGCCTTCGCGACCTCCTGGCGCACCGCCGGGTCGTCCCAGCGGCCCGCCGCCTTCGCGCGCTCGATCAGCAGGTCGGCGCGGCCGGTGCGCTGCGGATACCAGACATAGGGCGCCATGACGGTCGCGACCTCGGCCCGCTCCTCCTCGTAGATGCGCCCCGGCCGGTCGCTGCCGGTGGCGTAGCGGCGCACGCCGTCCGCGCCGCGCCGCTCGTGCATGAGCGTGGTCGTCGCGACCTTCCAGCCCTCGCCGAGCCCGCCGATCTGGTATTCCGGCTCCACCACGGCGTCGGTGAAGAACACCTGGTTGAAGGAGGCATGGCCGTTCATCTGCCTGAGCTGGTGGACCTCGACGCCCGGCTGGCGCATGTCGAGCAGGAAATAGCTGAGGCCCTGATGCTTGACCGCGTCCCAGTCGGTCCGCGCCAGCAGCAGGCCGAAATCGGCGTGGTGGGCGCTGGTGTTCCAGACCTTCTGGCCGTTGATGACCCACTTGCCGCCCTGGAAATCGGCGCGCGTCACGGCCCCGGCAAGGTCGGACCCGCTGCCGGGCTCGCTGAAGAGCTGGCACCAGGTCTCCTCGCCGGTGAGGATGCCGCGCAGGAAGCGCTGCTTGTGCAGGTCCGTGCCGTGCTCCAGGATCGTGGCGGCGGCGAGCGTGCGGATGCCCATTTTGGCGACGCCGACCGCGCCCCCCTTGTCGAACTCCTCCTCGACCACCGGCGCCATGCCGACCGGCAGGCCGCGTCCGTGCCACTCCTCCGGCCAGTGCGGCACGCCCCAGCCGGACTCGATCAGCATGTTGCGCCACTCGACGAGGCCCCGCTCCGGGTCCCAGTTGTCCGTCAGCCACGCGCGGACCTGGGCGCGGATGTCGTCTTCGGTGAAGTCGGTCATGTCAGGCATTCCAGTGCTGCAGCATGCGTTCGCGGTGGTCGGCGGCGGTGCCGAGAAAGGCTTCGCTCGCCTTGGCGCGCTTGAACCAGAGCTGCGTGTCGTTGTCGTGGGTGAAGCCGATGCCGCCATGCATCTGCACGGCGTGGATGGCGGTCTGCATGTAGGTGTCGGAGGCGGTGGCCTTGGCGAGCGAGGCGAGCGCAGGAAGCGGCTGGTCCACCTCGTCGTCATCGTCGGCTGCGGCGGCGGCGTAGTAGGCGGCGGCCTTGGCCAGCTCGACCTCCAGCAGCATGTCCGCCGCCTTGTGCTTGGTGACCTGGAAGGAGGCGATGGAACGGCCGAACTGCATCCGCATCGAGACATATTCGAGCGCATCCTCGCGCAGCCGCTCCGCGCCGCCGACCATCTCGCCCGCCAGGCAGACCGCGGCGACGTCGAGCGTCCGAGCCCATGCCGGGGCGCCGGCTTCCGGCCCGCCGAGCAGGTCGGCCGGAGCGCCGTCGAAATCCATCTGCGCCAGCCGGCGCGTCGGGTCCATGGATTGCAGCGGCCGGCGCGCGAGCCCGGCGCTGTCCGCCGGCAGGCTGAACAGGCCGAGCCCGCCGTCGGGCAGCCGCGCCGCCGCGACCACGAGGCTTGCAGCCATGCCGTCCAGCACGTAGCTCTTGCGCCCCGCGAGCCTCCAGGAGCCGTTGTCGGGGCGCGCGGTCGCCGTGAAGGCGTCGGCGTTCCACCCGGTTCCGGGCTCGGCCGCGGCGAGCGCCGCGATCGTCCCACCGCTCGCGATGCCGGGCAGGAGGGCCTGTTTCTGGGCGTCGGTCCCGGCTTCCGCAATGGCGGTCGCCGCCATGACGGTCGAGCCGAAAAAGGGCGAGGGCAGCAGCGCGCGGCCCGCCTCCTCGGCGGCGATGGCGAGTTCGGAGACGCCGAAGCCGGCCCCGCCATAGGCCTCCGGAATGTGGATCGCGGCGACGCCCAGCTCCTCCGCCATCATCCGCCACACCTCCGCATCGTAGCCGGACTCGGTCTCCATGACGCGGCGCACCTCGGTTGTCGGCGAACGGTCGTTCAGGAAACGGCGGAGCATGTTGCGGAACTCGGTCTGCTCCTCGGAAAAGCTGAATTTCATGCGGGGTCGGTCCTCGTTTCTTCGGCGGAGCCGGAGACGGCCGCGACCAGCGCTTCGGCCCCCTCCCAGTCATAGGTGCGGAAGGCGTGGCCGCGCGTGACGAAGGGCGCGCCGGCATAGAACATCTCGTATTGCGTCTGCCGGCCCGCGAATTCCGAGCCGAGCGCGTCCCAGGCGAGCTTCATCAGGCGCACGCGCTCGACCGGCGGCGCGCCGTCGGCTGACTGCTGGACGCTTTGCAGGATGCCGGCGAGCTCGGGGTCGGCGAGGTCGCGCTCGGAGGAGGGCAGCATGATGAGCGCGCCGCCGGCAAGGCCGCGTACCCGCTCGACCATGCGCGGATAGAGCGCCTGGCAATAGGCCTGGGCGGCATAGACGGAATGGGCGTCCGGCACGAAATACCTGCCGCGCTGCCTGCCCTTCGCCTCCATAC
This sequence comes from Alphaproteobacteria bacterium, assembly GCA_022827685.1. Lineage (GTDB taxonomy): Bacteria > Pseudomonadota > Alphaproteobacteria > Bin95 > Bin95 > Bin95. The sequence goes on along the minus strand of JAJEIH010000086.1, from coordinate 45,077 downwards.
CGTGGAGCATGGTCTCGACCGCCGTTGCCTGCGCCGCCAGCATCCCCAGCGTCTCGGCCACCGGCGGCATTTTCACGGTGCCGATGGTCTCGCAGATGCGGCGCGCCAGCCCGACGAGGAATTTGAACTTCACCGCGAGGCGGATCTGCGCCTGGTAGTTCTGGTAGATGTGGCCGGGCGTGGCGTGGAACTGGCGCGCGCACATGGCGGGGCTGCGATGGACGAAGACGCGCTCCCACGGCACCTTCACATCGTCGAACCAGACCAGCCCGTCATTCTCGTCGAAGCGCGAGGCGAGCGGGTCGTCGAAGGTCGAAAGCGCGCGCCCCTCGTAGGACTTGCGCGCCAGCAGCCGGAGGCCCTTCGCCGCCATCGGGACCGCGAAGCTGATGGCGTAATCTTCCTCGTCGGGCTTCAGCGGCTGGAGATGCGCCACGAACATCTCGTTGGCGAGCACGGCCGCGGTGCCGAGCATCTTGCCGCCGCGCACCGTCACGCCTTCCACGTCCTCGTCCACGATGCGGAGCATGGGGCTGTCGCCGCCTTGCTCGCCGGTGCTCTTCGAGCGGTCGAGCTGCGGGTTGACGATGACATAGGTGAGGTAGAGGTCGTTGTCGCGCGCATGGATGAAATAGTCGTGGAAGGCCCGCGCGCGCTCCGGGTCGTAGGCCTCGAACACCTCCAGCCCCATGATCTGCCCGGTGACCGCGGACGCCAGATGGTCCGGCGCGCGGCCCATGAAGCCCGCATGGCATTCGGCCCAGGCCGTCATCGCGCGGCGGCGCTGGAGGAGTTCCTCCAGCGATGTCGGCATCTGCCAGGCGCGGTTGACCCGCCGCCTGGCCGTGGGGGAGGGGAAGGTCATCGCCTCCAGATTGGCGGGGTCGGCCTGGTAGCCGTAAAGCCCGGCGGCGGAGCGCACGGCGTTGCGGAAGGCGGGGTGCGCGGACGGGTTTTCGACGCGGGCGCCGTCCAGCCAGACGGCGCGCCCGTCCTCAAGGCTCGCCAGATGCTCGGCGGCGTCCTTGGCCGCGCCCCCCATGGTCCGGCGGTCTCCGGCCTCCTTCGTCTAGGTCGCCGTCGAGTAGTCGGTCGGGTCCATGACCACGCTTTCGATGGAGGCAACCAGGGAGCCGTCGCGCTCGCTCTCGGCTCTTGCCTTCTGCCAGTCGGGATCGTCGCGGAAGGACGCCCAGGCGCGCTCCATCTGCGCTGCGTCCTCGAAGGTGCAGATATAGATGAGCTGGTTCGGGTCCGCCCGGTTGATCCAGAAGCCGGCGACGCCGATGCCGTGCTTGGCGAAGAGGCTGCATGTGTGGTCCCGGAAGCGGGCATTGAGCGCATCGATCTTGCCGGGCGCAGCGTTGTAGGTGCGCAGTTCGTAGAGCATGGGGGCGTCTTTCCTCGTGTTCGGGCGGTGTCGGGGAACGGCTACTCTTTCGGCTCCAGGCGGAGCGAGGCCGAGTTCATGCAGTAGCGGAGCCCCGTCGGCGGCGGCCCGTCCGGGAAGACGTGGCCCAGATGCGCGTCGCACCCGGCGCAGAGCACCTCCGTGCGGGTCATGAACCAGCTCCGGTCCACCTTTTCCGCCACGGCTTCGGCCGAAACGGGCCGCGTGAAGGACGGCCAGCCGGTGCCGCTGTCGAATTTGGTCCCGCTTTCGAACAGCGGCACATCGCAGCAAATGCAGCGATAGGTGCCGGGCGTCTTGGTCGCGTGGTACTCGTTGGCGAAGGGGCGTTCTGTGCCGTGGCGGCGCGTCACCTTGTATTGCTCGGGCGTGAGCCGGCGGCGCCATTCGGCGTCGCTGAGTTCGGTTCGGGGAGGCGCTCTGTCGAGAATGTCGGTCATGGGGTCCACCGGCGGCCGCATCGAAGATGCCGGCCTGTCGAGATTGCTGCCGTTCGTCTTCATGCCCGCAACCGGTTGCGGGCGGAAAAACGGTATGCCCAACCCGCGGCCCGCGCAAGCCCGGTCGGGATGGCGGCCGGGCGGGCCGGGGGGACTTTCTTGCGCCGCCGCGTTGGGGAAGAATGCGCATGCCGCCTTGTCGATCCGCTGAAGCCGGAGGCGAAAATCCATGGGCATCCCCACCACGCATGCCGGCAGCCTGCCCCGTCCGCTGGAACTCACCGGCCTCTATGCGCGCCGCGCCCAGGGCGGCCATGTGGACGCCGACGCCCTGGCGGCCGCGGGCCGCGAGGCGACCGGCGCCATCGTCGCCCGGCAGATCGAGGCGGGCGTCACGGTCGGCAACAATGGCGAGCAGCAGCGCGAGGGCTTCTTCCTCTATGTCCAGCACCGCATGAGCGGCTTCGGCGGAAGCTGGAAGCGGCCCGGTCGCCGGGACGTGTTCCGCTATCCGGGGCTGGTGCGCGAATACGAGACATTCCTGCGCGTGCGCGCCGAAGCGGTTTCCAACATGGAGCCGCCGATGAACCTCGGCCGGGTCCGCTATGTGGACCGGGGGCCGCTCGAAGACGAGTGCGAGACCTTCCGCCGGGCGCTCGACGGGGCGGCCGGCGGCTTCGAGCAGCCCTTCATGACGGCGGCTTCGCCGGGCATCGTGGTCTCAGCCATGAAGAGCGGGCACTATGCCGAGCGCAAAGCCTATCTGGCCGATGTCGCGGAAGCGTTGCGGGTCGAATACGAGGCGATCGTCGAAAACGGATGGCTGTTGCAGATCGACGCGCCCGACCTTGCGATGGAACGCCATTTCCTGTTCGCCGACGAGCCTCTCCGCGCCTTCCAGGACTGGGTGGAACTCGTGATCGAGACGCTCAACGGCGCGCTGGCGAATGTGCCGCGCGAGCGGGTGCGGCTGCATGTCTGCTGGGGGAACTATGAGGGGCCGCACGACATGGATGTCGAGCTCCGCGACGTGCTGCCGATCCTGCTCAAGGCCGATGTGGGAGGGCTGGTGCTGCCTTTCGCCAATCCCCGCCACCAGCACGAGGTCGAGGAACTGCGCCGCTCGCCGCTGGCCCCGGACCAGTATCTGGTCGCGGGCGTGATCGACACCACGACCAACTATGTCGAGCATCCCGAGACGGTCGCCGAGCGGCTGGAGCGCGCGGCCCGCGCGGTAGGCGACCCGGCGCGCATCCAGGCCGGGACCGATTGCGGCTTCGACACCTCCGCCGGCATGGGCCGGGTGCCGGAGGACGTGGTCTGGGCCAAGCTCCGCACCATGGCGGAAGGCGCGCGGATTGCCAGCGAGCGGCTGGGAATCGGATAGGGCTTCAGACCCCGTTTGCCGCTACGCGCTCTATAGCCGCCTGCGTGCCGCCCGGCGTGTGGGGCACGCCGTCTATCGCGAGATTGGCCTCGACGGCGCCGAGCAGGCCGAGGACCATCGTCTCGTTCAGGTCGCCCAGATGGCCGATGCGGACGATCTTGCCGGCGAGATCGAGCAGGCCGTGGCTGACGGCGACATTGAAACGGTCGCGCAGGCTGTCGCGGAAGGCGTTCGGGTCATGGCCTTCGGGCCAGCGGACGGCGGTTACCGTGTCGGAGCGTTCTTCGGGCCTCAGCGCATTGAGCTCCAGCCCCCATTCCTCGACCGCTAGCCGCACGAGGTCCGCCATCCGGCGGTGGCGGGCGAACACATTGTCGAGTCCCTCCTCGAACAGCAGGTCGAGCGCCACCCGCATGCCGGAGAAAATCTGCGTCGGCGCGGTGCCCGGGAATTTCGGCAGGTCGCTGCCGAGGTCCAGCATGCGCTGCCAGCTCCAGTAGCGGCGCGGCGAGCCGCCCTCCCTGGCGATGGCGAGCGCCTGGTCGTTCAGGCCGACAATGCCGAGGCCGGTCGGCAGCATCAGCCCCTTCTGCGAGCCGCCGACGGTGACATCGACGCGCCATTCGTCCATGCGGTAGTCCATCGAGGCGAGCGAGGAGATGGTATCGACCATCAGCAGCGCATCGTGGCCGGCCGCGTCCATCGCCCGGCGCACGGCCGCCACATCGCTCAGCACGCCGGTCGAGGTCTCGCTGTGGACGATTCCGACCGCCTTGATCCGCCGGCCTGTGTCCTTCCGCAGCACGTCCTCGATTGCGTCCGGGTCGGCTGCCGTGCGCCAGTCGCCCGGAAGCGAAATCACCTCGACCCCGAACAACGCCGCCATCTCCGTCCACCAGGTCGAGAAGGCGCCGGTCTCCGGGATGACGATGGTATCGCCGGCCCGGAAGAGGTTGACGATGGTGCTTTCCCATGCGCCGTGGCCGGAGGAGGCCCAGCAGAGGATGGTGCCCTCGGTCCCGAACACCCGTTTCAGGTCCCGGTAGCAGCCGTCCGCCAGCGCCTCGAACGCCGGGCTGTTGAAGTCCTCGGTCGGGCGGTCCATCGCCCGGAGGATCGGCTCCGGGATGTTGGTCGGCCCCGGCAGGGCCATGAAGGGCCGCCCGGCGGCGCGCGGCATGTTCATGAGTGCGTGCGGGTCCAGATCTCGTCGATGGCCGCCAGTTCGTCCGTGGTCATCGTCCAGTCGCAGGCGGTGGCGTTGGTCCGGATCTGCTCGGGCGACATGGCGCCGGCGATGACGCTGGAAACCTGCGGGCGCGCCGCCAGCCACGACATGGCGAGGTCCAGCATGGAATGGCCGCGCTCGCGGGCGAAGGCGGTGAGTTCCCGCACCATGGCGAGATTGGCGTCCGTCCAGTAGCGGTCGATGAAGCGTCTCGAATCCGCCATGCGCGTTCCCGCGAGCGGCTTGTCGCCATGCTTGCCGGTGAGCAGGCCGCTCGCCAGCGGGAAGAAGGGCAGGAGGCCGAGGTCGTATTTCTCCATCATCGCCAGGCGGTCGTCTTCGAGGCCGCGCATGGCGAGGCTGTATTCGTCCTGCGCGGAGACGAAGGCGTTGAGGCCGTGCATCTGTGCGGTCAGTTCCGCCTCAACCGTCTGCCAGGCGGAGAAATTGGAATGGCCGATATAGCGCACCTTGCCCTGGCGGATGAGGTCGTCGAGCGCGCGCAGCGTCTCCTCGATGGGGGTCAGCGGGTCGGGCTGGTGAAGCTGGTAGAGGTCGATCCAGTCCGTGCCGAGCCGCCGGAGGCTCGCCTCGACCGCGTGCATGATGTACCAGCGCGCCGCGCCGATGCCGTAGGGCCCGTCCGCCATGCGCATCCCGAATTTGCTGGCGAGCACGACGTCCTTGCGGCGCGGTCCCAGCGACTTGCCGAGATACTCCTCCGACTTGCCCCGCCCGCCATAGATGTCGGCGGTGTCGAACAGCGTGATGCCGGCGTCGAGCGCGGCATGGACGACGGCGTCGGTGCCGGCCTGGTCGAGCCGCTGGCCGAAATTGTTGCAGCCGACGCCGACAAGCGAGACCTGCAGGCCGGACCGGCCCAGATTGCGAAACTGCATGATGTCGATATCCCGTGTGAAGGCGGAGGCAGTATAGCCCGGCGGTCGTTATTCGTAGCCGGGCTGGTGTATCTCGATGATCGTGCCTTCCGGGTCCTGGAAGAAAATCTGGTACCAGCCGCCCATGGCCCAGGCGCCGTAGTCCGAGAAGGGAATGCCGAGGTCCGTCAGGCGCTGCTTGACCGCCTCGATGTCGTCCGTGCGGAAGGCGATATGCCCGCGCTCGAGCGGGTTGACGGCGTGGCCCATGCGGTGCCCGACGCCGAGGTCCTGCGTGGCGAGGTGGAATTCGGTGCGCCCGTCGGTCAGGAAGGAGACGCCGCCCGAATAGCCCTGGTTCAGGTTCCGGTTGCCTTCGCGCCCCTCCATGGTCTCCATGCCGAAGACCGAGCGGTAGAATTCGTCCAGCCCGGGCACGTTCTTCGTGCAGACATTGATGTGGTGGAGTTCGATTTTCATTGCTTTCTCCGAGGGTTAAAGGCGGAAGCTATGGCTCCCGGTCCAGAATGGTCATCAATTCGCGCCATTCGCGCGGGGAGAGGCTGCTGCTGTCCTGCGTCACCTGTTCGCCCCCGATCATGCGCCGCACCACGTCGAGTGCGCCGGCTGAAAGAGACTCCGCCTGATGCACATAGTCTTGGAAGGCTTGGTATGTCACCGGGACCCAGCGCCTCACAATCTTTTCGAGGATGACATTTGCATACTCGTAGATTTCGTATTGCGCGTGTTGTTTGTCAGCTCGCAGCGAAAGGAAATGCAGCAGATTGTGGAGGTCGCATTTCCAATAAAATTGGGTGTAGTAGTTGACTGGCAGGACCGAGCGGGCGAGCTCGCGTGCAATTCCTAACCGATCTTCCCGGATTTTCTCGCCGTCGTCGTTTTCGTTCAGCAGGTTCTTGTAAACCCCGTAGGTCCGACTTGAAACCCAGTGAAGCCGCGAAAGAGAATCATGCACCTCCGCCTCCGTCAACCGGCCTTCCCGACCCTGCTTGTTGGAGGTTGACTGGGCCGCCAACGAGAGTGCTGGTTCCTGCTGCACAGGTTCGAACAAGTCCAACTGAGCTTCCCGTTCGCGACGGCTTTGCTTTTGCTCGTCCAGCACGGACTTCAGATATTCAGGCTCAGGAATGTAATACTCCTGAGCCATCTTCGAATAGCGGGCGGAATACTCGTTCACATTCGCCGTCCGGTGCCGGATCCACTGGCGCGCAACGAAGATCGGCAGCTTGATGTGGAGCTTGATCTCGCACATCTCGAACGGCGTGGTGTGGCGGTGGCGGAGCAGGTAGCGGATGAGCGCCGCGTCGGTGGAGCTGCGCTTGGTGCCCTTGCCGTAGGAAACGCGCGCCGCCTGCACGATGGCGTTGTCGCTGCCCATGTAATCGACGACGCGCACGAAGCCGTGGTCGAGCACCCTGAACGGCTCGTTCAGTATCTCTTCCAGCGCCGGCACCGTCTCCCGCCTGGTCGGCGCCGTGGCCTCCCATTCCGCGCGAACCGCCGGTCCGCCGCCGGGTCCGCCGGAATCCGGAGCGTCGTTCATGGCGCCAGTGTCGCCCGAACGGGCCGGCGGGGGCAAGCGGTCAGTCCAGCAATTGGCGGGGCAGCCAGAGCGCGATATCGGGCCAGACGATGACCGTCGTGAGGCCGATCACCTGCAGGATCACGAAGGGCACGATGCCCTTGTAAATCGCGGTCAGCTTCACTTCCGGCGGCGCCACGCCTTTCATGTAGAAGAGCGCGAAGCCGAAGGGGGGCGTGAGGAAGGAGGTCTGGAGGTTGACCGCGATCAGGATGGCGAACCAGTAAACGACCTCGTGATCCGGCACATGCGCGCCGAAGGTCAGCATGTCGACGATGGGCAGGAAGACGGGCAGCACGATCAGCGTGATCTCCACCCAGTCGAGGAAGAAGCCCAGCACGAACACAATCGCCATGAGCACGATCAGCAGGCCCCAGTTTCCCAGCCCGACCGAGAGGATGAGGTGGTCCACCACCTCGTCGCCGCCGAGCGAGCGGAAGACATAGGAGAAGCCGGTGGCGCCGACGAAGACGAAGAAGATCATCGCGACCGTGAGCGCCGTGCGGTCGCAGCAGTCCTTCATCAGCTCGAGCGTGAAGCGCCCGTTGGCGATTGCGAGCAGCGTTGCGCCGAAGGCGCCGACCGCCCCGCCCTCGGTCGGCGTCGCCCAGCCGCCGAAGATCGCGACCTTGATCATCAGGATCAGCACCGCCGGCGGGATGAAGCCCTTGAGCAGCATGCCCGCATAGGCCGGAACGGTCTGCGGCGTGTCGAGGTCCGACAGCGGCGGGGCCACCTGCGGGCGGATGGCGGAGTAGGACGAGATATAGACGAAGTAGAGCCCGGAGAGCAGCAGGCCGGGGAAGAGCGCGGCGAGGAAGAGGTTGCCGACCGAGACCGCCATCAGGTCGCCCATGATGACCAGCAGGATCGAGGGCGGAATGAGGATGCCGAGCGTGCCGGCGGCGCAGATCGTGCCGCAGGCGAGCGCATGGTCGTATTTCGCCTTCAGCATGTGGGGCAGGGCGAGCACGCTCATCAGCGTGACGGACGCGCCGATGATGCCGGTCATCGCCGCCATGATCGTGCCCATGACGGTCACGGACAGCGCAAGGCCGCCGGGCACGCGCTTCAGCAGCACCTGGAGGCAGTAGAGCAGGTCCTGCGCGATGCCGCTCCGCTCCATCATCACGCCCATGAAGACGAAGGTCGGCACGGCAGTAAGCACCAGGTTCTCCGCGACCCCGCCCCAGATGCGGTACACCATGTTGGTGAACTCGATGTATTCGAACACGCCCATGAGATTGCCGACGATGCCGAACAGGATCGTCAGGCCGGCGAGCCCGAACGCGACAGGGAAGCCGGTGAACAGGAAGGCGGCGAGCGCCGCGAACATGAACAGCGGCAGGAAGTCGGCTGCGGACATGGTCCGGGCTTGTCCTGTCAGTCGGGAAGGGTGACGGGCGGGGGCGCCGCCCGGTCGAGGATCATGTCGGCCGCCTTCTCCGCGATCATGAAGGTGGCGGCGTTGGTATTGGCCGACGGCATGCGCGGAATGATCGAGGCGTCGGCGACCCGGAGGCCGTCCAGCCCACGGATGCGCAGGCTGTCGTCCACAACGGCGAGCGGATCGGTGTCCGGCCCCATATGGCAGCTCCCCACCAGGTGGAAGGTGGTGGTGCCCCGCTGGCGGGCGACGTCGAGCCACTCGTCGTCGCTCTCGACGCCGTCGCCCGGATACTCCTCTCCGGCGTTGTAGGGCGCCAGCTCCGGCGTGCGCAGCAGGCGGCGGGCCAGCCTAAGCCCTTTCAACAGCACCTGCCGGTCCATCTCGTGGGCGAGGTAGTTGGGCTGGATTTCGGGCGGCGCCAGGGGGTCGGCGGAGGTGATGCGGATATGGCCCCGACTCTCCGGCCGCTGCTGCCAGGGCGCGATCGTCATGGCGGGATGGTCGTCGAGCGCGGCCTGCACGCCTTCCCTGTAGCTGGCCGGCGTAAAGGTCATCTGGAGGTCGCCCTTGTCGAGCGACGGGTCGGACTTCCAGAACACATGCACCAGCGACGGCGCGAGCCCCAGCACGCTCGTGCCGCCGGCGAAGTAGCGGGCGGCTTCCGCCAGGAAGGCGGGACCCCGGACGCGCTGGTTGATCGTCTCCATGTCCCTGACCCGCGCGACGATCCGGACGGCATAGTGGTCGTGCAGGTTCTCGCCGACGCCGGGCAGCGCGTGATGCACGGGGATGCCGTGGCTGCGCAGCAATTCGGGCGGCCCCACGCCCGAGACCTGCAGCAATTGGGGCGAGTTGACCGTGCCGCCGCAGAGGATGACCTCGCGGCGGGCGCGCACCTCGTAGGGGTTGCCGTCGGTCCGGTAGCGCACGCCGACGGCGCGCCTGCCCTTGAACAGGATGCTCGTCGCATGGGCGTGGGTGCGCACGTCCAGCATGTTGCCGCGCTTGCGCATGGCCGGATGCAGGAAACCGCGCGCCGCGCTCACCCGCCGGCCGTTGTGGATCGCGCGCTGGAAATAGCCGACGCCGTCCTGCTCGGCGCCGTTGTAGTCCGGGTTGCGGGGAATGCCGAGCCCGACGGCGCCCTCGATGAACGCCTCGCAGAGCGGGTGGCGGTAGGGGTTGTCGGTCACGACCAGGCCGCCCTCGCGCCCGCGGAAGGTGTCGTCGCCCTCGCCGATGCGCCTCTCCGTGCGCTTGAAATAGGGCAGCACGTCGGCATAGCCCCAGCCGCGATTGCCGAGCTGCGCCCAGCCGTCATAGTCGAGCCGCTGGCCGCGATTGTAGATATGGCCGTTGATCGAGCTGGAGCCGCCGAGCGTCTTGCCGCGCGCCGCCAGGATGCGCCGGCCGCCGGTCCACTCGCTCGGCTCGGTGGAATAGAGCCAGTTCACCGCCGGGTTCGTCAGCGTCTTCATGAAGCCGGCCGGGATGTGGATGAACGGATGGCGGTCCGGCGGCCCGGCCTCCAGCACGCACACGGAATGGATGCCGCCTGCCGCCAGCCGGGCGGCCAGCACGGACCCGGCCGTGCCGGAGCCGACGATCACATAGTCGAAGCTGTCGGTCATGGACGAAGGACCATAGAGGAGGCGCGCCGCCGCGCAATGTCGCGGGCCCGCGACATTGCCGCCTACAGGACGTCCGCTGGCAACATCGACAAGCAAGCGTAACCGTGCTTGCATTGCCGCTCGGCCGGCTCGGCAGCGGTGCTGGACGGCCGACTCGGGAGTCAAGAGGAGGACAAGGGAACATGCCACGACTCTTAACCGCGACACGGCGCGCGGCGCTTGCCGCGCTGGCTGCGGCGCCGATGGCGCTGGGCCTCGGCGTCGGGCCGGCATCGGCGGAGTCGGTGCTGCGCATCGTGCCGCATGCCGACCTGAAGAACCTGGATCCGATCTGGACCACGGCCTACATCACTCGCAACCACGGCTACATGGTGTACGACACGCTTTTCGCCCAGGACGAAAAGCTGAACATCCACCCGCAGATGGTCGGCGAGCATTCCGTCAGCGACGACGGCCTCGTCTATACCTTCACCTTGCGCGACGGCCTCAAATGGCATGACGGCGACCCGGTGAAGGCCGAGGACTGCGTGGCCTCCATCAAACGCTGGGGCCAGAAGGACGGCATGGGCCAGAAGCTCATGGACTTCACCAAGGAGCTGAAGGCGGTCGACGACAAGACCTTCACGCTCACGCTCAACGAGCCTTACGGCCTGGTCCTCGACTCGATCGGCAAGATCAGCTCCAACACCCCCTTCATGATGAAGAAGGAGCACGCCGAGACGGACCCGAACCAGCAGGTGCCGGAAGTCATCGGCTCCGGGCCGTTCCGCTTCGTCAAGGAAGAGTGGGTGCCGGGCGCCAAGGTCGTTTATGCAAAGAACGAGGACTATGTGCCGCGCAGCGAGCCCGCTTCAGGCGCCGCCGGCGGCAAGGTCGTGCATTTCGACCGGGTCGAGTGGATCTACATCCCCGACCCCGCGACGGCGATGAACGCGCTCATCAACGGCGAGGTCGATCTCTGGGAGACCCCGGCCGTCGATATGGTGCAGCTGCTGGAGCAGGACGAGAATGTCGAACTCGCGGTGATCGACCCGCTCGGCACGCAGGGCTGGCTCCGGCCGAACCACCTGCACCCGCCCTTCGACAACCCGAAGGCGCGCCAGGCGCTGCTCTACGCCGTGAACCAGGCGGTGTATCTGCAAGCCATCGTCGGCGACCCCAAGCTCTACAAGGAATGCGCCGCCTACTTCATCTGCGGCACGCCGAACGAGTCGGATGTCGGGGTCGGGGCGCTCCAGTCGCACGATCCGGAGATGGCCAAACAGCTCCTCGCCGAGGCTGGCTACAAGGGTGAGAAGATCATCCTGATGCAGTCCACGGACATTCCGGTGCTGAACGCCGCTGCGCTGGTGACGGCGCAGGTGCTGCGCGACATCGGCATGGATGTGGAAGTGCAGGCGATGGACTGGTCCACGCTGACCTCCCGGCGCGCGGAAAAGAAGAGCCCGGCCGACGGCGGCTGGAACATCTTCCACACCTATGCGACGGGTGCGGACGCCACCTCGCCTATCGCCAATATCGGCGTGTCGGGCGGCGGTGTCGAAAGGGCCTGGTTCGGCTGGCCGACGGACGAGAAGACCGAGATGCTTCGCGACGATTTTGCCCGCGAAGCGGACCCGATGAAGAAGAAGGCGATCATCGACGAGTTGCAGGGCCGCCTCTTCGACCACGTGGTGCCTTATGTGAACTATGGCCAGTGGTTCCAGCCGGTGGCCTGGCGCAAGGGCCTGAAGGGCGTGCTGGTCTCGCCGGTGCCGTTCTTCTGGAATATCTCCAAGGACTCCGGATGACGAGTTCCGGAGCCGCCGGGCGGGGCCGTTCCCGCCCGGCGGCGTCTTTTTCGGATCGGACCTGAATGTACGCCTATATCGCCCGCCGGCTGCTGGCGACGCTGCCCGTCATGGCGGTCGTGGGCATTGCCGTCTTCCTGCTGCTGCACCTGACGCCGGGCGACCCTGCCGTGGTCATCGCCGGCGACTATGCGCGGCCCGAGGACATCGAGAAAATCCGGGAGAATCTCGGCCTGAATGAGCCGCTCCATGTCCAGTTCTTCAGCTGGGTGGGGGCGTTGCTCTCGGGCGATCTCGGCACCTCGATCTTCTCCAACCTGCCGGTCGCCAAGCTGATCGGCCAGCGGCTCGAGCCGACGCTCGCGCTCGCCATCGCCACCATCATCTTCGCCATCCTCGTCGCCGTGCCGATGGGCGTGATCGCGGCCTGGCGCGCGGGCACGCTGACGGACCGGGTCATCATGGTCTTCGCCGTGCTGGGCTTCTCGGTGCCGGTCTTCGTCATCGGCTACGCCATGATGTGGCTCTTCTCGATCACGCTGGGCTGGTTCCCTGTGCAGGGCTACAAGCCCATCGGCGAGGGGTTCTGGCCGTTCCTGCGCTCCATAACGCTGCCCACGGTCGCGCTCGGCATCATCTATGTGGCGCTCATCGCCCGCATCACCCGGGCCAGCATGCTGGAGGTGCTGACCGAGGACTACATGCGCACGGCGAGAGCGAAGGGCCTCGACAACAACGCGCTCCTCATCCGCCACGCGCTCCGCAACGCCTCGGTGCCCATCGTCACCATCATCGGCATCGGCATCGCGCTCCTGATCGGCGGCGTGGTGGTGACGGAGAGCGTCTTCAACATTCCGGGCCTCGGGCGGCTCACCATCGACGCCGTGCTGCGGCGCGACTACCCGATCATCCAGGGCGTCATCCTGATCTTCTCGGGCGCCTATGTGATCGTGAACCTCGTCATCGACCTCTCCTACACCGTTCTCGACCCGAGGATCCGCTACTGATGGCCGACGCGCCGCAAGTCGCCGCGTTCCCCGGCGAGGTCGAGGACGAGGGCCCGCGCCCCGACGCCTGGGCGCGCTTCCGGGAATATTCGCGCCGCCACCCGACCGTGATCGTCGGAGGGGGCATCCTGATCCTCATGGCCCTGGCTGCGGTGGCGGCGCCCCTGATTGCCCCCGACCCGCTCAGGCTCAACCCGATCAACCGCCTGAAGCCGCCCAGCGAAGCCTTCTGGTTCGGCGCCGACTTCCTCGGCCGCGACGTCTATGCGCGCACCATTTACGGGGGCCAGATCTCGCTCATGGTGGGGCTTGCGGTGGCGGTAATCAGCACCGTGATCGGGCTCTCGGTCGGCCTGGTGGCGGGCTATATCCGCTGGGTCGATGCGGTCGTGATGCGGGTCATGGACGGCCTGATGGCCATACCGGGCGTGCTGCTCGCAATCGCCCTCATCAGCCTGGCCGGCGCCAGCATCGTGAATGTCATCATCGCGATCTCGATCCCGGAGATTCCGCGCGTCGTGCGCCTCGTCCGCGCCGTTGTGCTGACCGTGCGCGAACAGCCCTATGTGGAGGCCGCCGTCTCGGTCGGGACGAAACTGCCCAAGATCCTGCTGAAGCACATCCTGCCGAACACGCTCGCCCCGCTGATCGTGCAGGCGACCTATGTGTGCGCCTCGGCGGTGGTGATCGAGGCGATCCTGTCCTTCCTCGGGGCCGGCACGCCGCCCGAAATCCCGAGCTGGGGCAACATCATGGCCGAGGGGCGGACCTACTTCCAGTTCGCGCCCTGGATGATCTTCTTCCCCGGCATCTTCCTGGCCGTCACCGTCCTGGCGGTGAACATACTCGGAGACGGGCTGCGCGACTCCCTCGACCCCCGCATCGCCCGGCGGATGTAGTCCGATGGCGAACGGCGCAATCCTCGAGATCGACGGCCTCAAGACGCATTTCCACACCCGCGACGGCATCGTGCGGGCCGTGGACGGCGTGTCGATCCGGGTGGACAGGGGCGAGACGCTTTCCATCGTCGGCGAGTCCGGCTGCGGCAAGAGCGTGACGGCCATGTCCGTGCTCCGCCTGCTGCCCGTTCCGCCTGCGAAAATCGAGGCGGGGCGTATCCTGTTCGACGGCGAGGACCTGTTACAGGCGACCGAAGAGCGGATGCGGGATATCCGGGGCAACCGGATTTCCATGATCTTCCAGGAGCCGATGACCTCGCTCAATCCCGTCATGCCGGTGGGCCGCCAGATTGCGGAATCGCTGGAGCTGCACCAGGGCCTCGGCCGCCGCGCCGCCGCCGAGCGCGCGGTGGAGATGCTGGACATCGTGCAGATACCCGAGCCCCGGCGCCGCGCCAGCGAATATCCCCACCAGCTTTCGGGCGGCATGCGCCAGCGGGTGATGATCGCCATGGCGCTTGCCTGCAACCCGTCGATCCTGATTGCCGACGAGCCGACCACCGCGCTCGATGTCACGATCCAGGCCCAGATTCTGGACCTCATGCTCCAGTTGAAGGAGCAGATCGGCGCGGCCATCGTGTTCATCACCCACGATCTGGGCGTGGTGGCGGAGACGGCGCAGCGCGTCGTGGTCATGTATGCCGGGCGCAAGGTGGAAGAGGCGGCGGTGGCGGACCTCTTCGCGCGGCCGCTGCATCCCTACACGCTCGGCCTCATGGGCTCGATCCCCAAGCTCGCCGCGCGGGCGCTCGCGGGCGGGAGAGGACGCCTTGCAGAGATACCGGGCGTGGTGCCGTCGCTCAGGCAGGAAATGCCGGGCTGCACCTTCGCGCCGCGCTGTCCCTTCGCGCAGGACAGGTGCCGGGCCGAGGTGCCGGAGCTTGAAGATCGGGACGGGGGCCGCCTTGTCGCGTGCTGGGAATGGGAACGGGTGGCGGAGCAGGCGGCATGAGCGACGACGACACCGTCCTCGAGGTGCGCGATCTCAAGAAGCACTTCCCGGTCCATGCGGGCCTTCTCAGGCGCAGGGTAGGGTCAGTGCTCGCTGTCGATGGCGTCAGCTTCGACATCCGCCGGGGCGAGACGCTGGGCCTTGTCGGCGAGAGCGGTTCCGGCAAATCGACGGTGGGCAAGACGGTGCTGCGCCTGATCGACCCGACCTCGGGCGAAATCCTGGTGCGCGGAGAGGATGTGACCCATGCGCGCGCCGCCCGGATGCGCACGCTGCGCCGGCAGATGCAGATGGTGTTCCAGGACCCCTATGCTTCGCTCAACCCCCGGCTCTCGGCGCGGCGGATCGTGGCCGAACCGCTGGAGAACTACAGCGAAATCCCCCGCGCGGAGATCGAGGAGCGCGTGCGCGCACTGTTCGGCCGGGTGGGCCTCCGACCGGACCAGATGGTCAAGTATCCGCACGAGTTCTCCGGCGGCCAGCGCCAGCGGCTCGGCGTGGCGCGGGCGCTGGCGCTGGAGCCCGGCCTGATCGTTGCGGACGAGCCGGTCTCGGCGCTGGACGTTTCGGTCCAGGCCCAGGTGCTGAACCTGCTGATGGACCTGCAGGACGAGTTCGACCTCGCCTATCTCTTCATCAGCCACGACCTTGCGGTGGTCGAGCATATCAGCCACCGGGTCGCGGTCATGTATCTCGGCAAGATCGTCGAACTGACGGACCGCGAAACGCTGTTCGCCGATCCCCGCCACCCTTATACGCGCGCGCTGCTCTCCGCCGCCCCGGTGCCGGAACCCGGCGCCAAACGCGAACGCGTCATCCTCAAGGGGGACATTCCAAGCCCGATCAACCCGCCGGCCGGCTGCCGCTTCCACACGCGCTGCCCGCTGGCCGAAGCGCGCTGCCGCGTCGAGGAGCCGGCCATGCGATTCGTCGAAGCCGGCCACCAGGTCGCCTGCCATCTTGTGCCCGGCGCCGAGCAGCCGGCGGCGTGAAGCCCGGAAGGAGACCGCCATGGCCAGACGGATAGGCGTTGCCGCCGCCCAGATGGGCCCCATCGCCCGCGAGGAGTCGCGCCAGTCCTGCGTCGCGCGCATGTGCGAGATGATGCGCGAGGCCTATGCCAAGGGCGCGCAGGTCGTGGTCTTTCCCGAACTCGCGCTTACGAGCTTCTTTCCGCGCTGGTATCTGGAGGACGAAGCGGAGCTCGACGCCTTCTACGAGACCGAAATGCCGAATGCGGCCGTGCGCCCGCTGTTTGAACTGGCGGCGGAACTCGGGGTGGGCTTCTATCTCGGCTATGCGGAACTCGTCCGCGAACCGGGCGGCGGCAAACGGCGGTTCAACACCTCGATCCTGGTGGACGGCAAGGGCGGGATCGTCGGCAAATACCGCAAGGTCCATCTGCCCGGCCATGCCGAGCACGAGCCCTGGCGGCCGTTCCAGCATCTGGAGAAGGCCTATTTCGAGCCCGGCGACCTGGGCTTCCCCGTATTCGAGGCCTTCGGCGGCAGGATGGGCATGTGCATCTGCAACGACCGCCGCTGGCCGGAGACCTACCGGGTGATGGGCCTGCAGGGGGTCGATCTGGTCATGCTCGGCTACAACACCCCGACCCACAACCCGCCGGTGCCCGAGCACGACCACCTGATGTGGTTCCACAACCACCTCTCCATGCAGGCCGGCGCCTACCAGAACGGCAACTGGGTGGTGGGCGTCGCCAAGGCGGGCCGGGAGGAGGGCTGCGACCTCATCGGCCAGAGCGTCATCGTCGCGCCGACGGGCGAGATCGTCGCCATGGCCCAGGGCGTGGACGACGAGGTGGTGGTGGCCGATTGCGACCTCGACCGCTGCGACGAAATCCGCCGCCAGATCTTCGATTTCGCCCTGCACCGCCAGCCGCAGCATTACGGCCTGATCGCCGCGCCGAAGGAATAGCGCCGCCTTTTGTCCCCCTTCACCCCGGGATGTCGGCGGGGTCGAGGATTGCGTCCTGCCGCTTCAGCGCGGCCTGCACGGCGGAGACCGCAAAGCGCCCGTCGGCTTCGAGCGCGGCCGCGATGCCGGCGGCCTGGCCGGTGGCGAAGGCGGTGCCCATGACCCGGATGGCGGCGCCGGCCTTCCGGTCGCCGTCGGCGAGGCGCCCGGCGCAGAACAGGTTCGCCGTGTCCGCGCTGCGCAGGCAGCCGAGCGGTATCTCGTAAGCGCCGCGGCCCGGCGGGTAGTCGAAGCTGCTCTCATATGTGGCGCGGTCGTGCCATTCCGCGCCCCAGCCGCCGAGCGCGATGCAGTCCTCGAACCGGGCGCGGTTCTCGATGTCAGCCCAGGCGAGTTGCCGCATGCAGTTGAGATGGCGTGATTCGCGCGTGCCGAATTCGGGGCCCGTTGCGACGAGATAAGCGTTCTCGCAGCCCTCGATCGTCCGGAGCACTTCCAGATAGACCCAGGCCTGCCGCCGGCCCCGGGCTTCCGCTGCCGACATGGAGAGGCTGTCGCGCGGGTCATAGTCCTCCGAGGCGAGATAGACGACGGCATCGCCCGATATGGGCAGGCGCGGGACCACGCCGCGGTCCTTGGTGAGCGCCCTGGCCCGCGGCCCGAAATCCGCGACCGCCGCCGCAATTCGTTCGGCCGTAACGGGGACGGACGGCGCGATGCCGCCGAACCGCGTGCCGAGCGTGCCGAGATTCACGTCCGCACCGTTGCCGTAGCGGGTGCTGGCCCCGGCGAAGGCCGCGAGGTCGCCTTCGCCGGTGCAGTCCACGAAGGCGTTGGCGGAGAAGGTCTCCAGGCCCGAATGGCCGGCGACGGTGACGGTCGCGATCCGGCCGTCGTTCCGCGCCGCGCCTGCAACGAAACTTGAGAACATCACCGTCACGCCGGCGGCGGCGGCCATGTCGTCGAGGACGGGTTTCAACGCTTCCGGCTCGAAGGTGACGAACACGCCCCGATGCCGGTGCGGCCCGCTGACGGCGCCCTGCCTGCGCAGGCCCTGCATCACCTCTTCGGCGATGCCGCCGACGACACGGCGCGGGGTCTCGCCAAGCGTGTAGAGGCCGCAATAGGTGACGACATTGCGCATCGTCGCCGCGCCGCCCAGGCAGTTGTAGCGTTCGAGAAGAAGGGTTCTGGCGCCCATGCGCGCGCTGGCGACGGCGGCCGCCACGCCGGCCGACCCGCCGCCGGCGACGATAACGTCGTAGTCTGTGTGGTCGGCGGTCAACGGCGCACCCTAACCGCGGAAGGCATCGGAAGCCCAGGCGCGGCGGAGCGCGGCGAGCGCGTCCTCCTCCAGCGGCCCGAGGCCGGGGGCCGCAAGCGCCTGGTGGACATGCGCCATCTCGGCGACGCCGAACACCACGGTCGAGACCGCCGGGTGGCTGAGGCCGAAGCGGACCGCCGTCTGCGAGCGGGTTTCGCCGCGTTCGCCGAGCGCGCCCAGCACCGCGCGGGTACGGGCTTCCTCCGCTTCCATTCCGGCATTGGCCGTGATCGGGATTTCGCGCCCGTGGCGCTCGTCCGCCGCCAGCACGCCGGCTGCGAAAATGCGGATGTTCATCACGCCCACATCGTGCTCCCGGCAGGCGTCCAGCAGGCCGGTGAAGTCCGAGTCCGACCAGCCGGCGCCCATCCCGCCGCCAAGGGCGAAGCCGGCCGTCGGGTTCAGCATGTTGTAATAGACCTGCGCCATGTCGAAGCGGCCCGACGCGACGGCGGCGCGGACGGTTGGGCCGTCGCCGAGCGCGGTGAAGCCCACATGGTCGAACAGGCCCTCGCCGCGCAGTTCGTCGAAGCAGTCCATGACGCGGAGCGCCTCGTCGAGCGTCAAGGTTGCGTTGTCGGGCTCCGGCACCAGCGGGTTGTGGAGGATCAGCAGGTCCACCCGGTCCACCTTGAGCCGCTCCAGGCTGCCCTCCATCGACGCGCGTACCTGGTCCGGGAAGTTGTCGCGCCGCGAGGCGTCGAGCCGGACCTTGGTGCTGATGCGGGGCCGCCTGTCCGCCGGCAGTTCGCCGATCAGCCAGCTGATCGCCTTCTCGGATTCGCCGCCGCCATAGTCCGCGGCCGTGTCGATCCAGTTCATGCCCGCGTCGAGGCAGGCTGCGATGCACTCCCGCTTCACCTCGTCCGGCTTGTGCAGCAGCAGGCCGCCGACGAAGCCGCCGCCGAGCGTGAGTTCGGAAATCTCGATATTCGTGCGGCCGAAACGTCGCCGGTTCATGGGGCAGGGCCTCCGGAAGTTCCGTAATGAACGATTGGTGTCGTTGCCGTCAGCCCGGATCGTTGTCCGGTTCGGCGTCTTCCTGCGCCAGCGGCGCGGCCGCCGCGAAGGCGGGGTGGGCGGCCAGCCGCGCATCGATGGCAGTGATGTTCGGATAGGGCGAGAGGTCGCAGTCGAAGCGCCGGGCGTTGAAGACCTGCGGGATGAGGCAGACATCCGCCATGGTGATCGCGTCGCCGAAGCAGCATGCGCCCGCCGTCCGGGCGAGTTCCGGCTCGATGCCGCCGAAGCCTTCGGCGATCCAGTGCCGGTACCAGGCGAGCACCTGGTCCTGGCTGCATCCCATCTGCCGGCGGAGATAGATCTGGATGCGGAGGTTGTTCACCGGGTGCATGTCGCAGGCGATCAGGCCGGCCAGCGCCCGCACGCGCCCCCGTTCGACCGCGTCCTTCGGCAACAGTGGCGGCTCCGGGTGCGTCTCCTCCAGATATTCGAGGATCGCGAGCGACTGCCCGAAGACCGTGCCGTCCACCTCCAGCGCCGGCACGAGGCCCTGCGGGTTCTTCGCGCGGTAGGACGCCTGCTTGTGCTCGCCGCCGCCGCGCGAGAGATGCACATAGGCGGACTCGTGGGGCACGCCCTTGAGGTTGAGCGCGATGGGCACCCGGTAGGCGGCGGTGCTGCGCCAGTAGGTGTAGTGGATCATGCGTCCCCAGGCCTCCCGCCGGGCGGTTGCTCCGGCGACTATAGAGGCAATGCGCCGCGACCCCCATTCGGCTCCGCGGCGCCGCCTCCCGGTGCCAGCTTATCACGCTTCTCCCGATTTCATTGCCGGGCTTCCCGCGTGCGCGCGGTCATGGCATTGGGGGGGCGGTTCGGGCGCGGAAATCGGCTCGCAGCCGGTCTCGGCGATTGGCGCCTGCTCCTCCAGCCTGACGCTTTTGCGGCCGCCGGCGCGGCCGGCGGCCAATCTTGACATCATCCGACCAGTCACGAACACTAGTCAGATGACGGTAATCAACGCATCCGACTTCAAGGCGCGATGCCTCGCCATTCTCGACCGCGTATACGAGACGGGCGAACGGGTCGTGATCCTGAAACGCGGGCGGCCGGTTGCAGAGTTGACGCGCGCGACCGGCGAGAACGAACGGTACCCCCAGACCGAACTGGAGGGAACGGTTGTCGTTCTCGACGACATCGTTGAGCCGGTGTTTCCGGAGGACCGCTGGGACAGCCTGAAGCGGTGAGGGCGCTGCTGGACACGCATATACTGCTCTGGTGGCATGGAGACCGCGATCGGCTGTCCCGGCAACAGCGGGAGGCGATCGCGTCCGCAAATGCGGACTCGCCGTTGCTGGTCTCCGATATTTCGCTGTGGGAAGTGGCGATGCTGCACGACCTGGGCCGCATTCGCCTGGCGATTCCTCTGCGGGAGTGGCTGGAAAAGGCAGTCGCGCGTCCACTGGTGCGGCGACAGGGAATCTCGCCGGCGGTGGCGGCCGAGCTGGCTTCGTTACCGGACTTCTTTCATCGCGATCCGGCAGATCGCATTCTGGTTGCAACCGCCCGCGTGACCGGCGCTACGCTTCTGACCCGGGATCGCAGAATCGTCGAATCGCAACTGGTCGATACGCTGGCCTGATCCCGAGGCGCGGACCGACGAAGGCTCCGGCATGCCGCCTTTGCCGGCGCACGCGGGTCGGCTATGAGTCGGGCTGCGAGGAGCGTCGCGGGAACCCCCGCGCCGCCCGGAAGCCGGGAGCCGAAGATGAAAGAATTCAGGGACGGGCCGCTTGCGGACGAGATGATGGGCGAGGCCTGGCCGGCGGTGCAGCCGGGCGCGGACCCGGTCCTCTACGGCTATGCGGAACTCCGTCCGGGCGACCCCGTCGAGGTGCGCAGCCTCCAGACCTTCGAACTGGTCTATACGGTCGGGCGCTACGGCCTCGACGACACGGGCAGCATCCGGGTCTCGTTCCGCTCGCTCGGCGACTGGGGCAGTCTCCAGATGGATGACCCCGCCGGCTACAACTACGTCACGGCGCGCTCCAGCAAGGGCGTGCCGATCCGGCTCTCCTACGTCTCGCACGGCGCGCCGCGCCCGCGCTGGAAGGCGCTCACCGCGCATGTCATGGGCGGCTTCCTGCGCGAGGGCGATACCATCCACATCACCTTCGGCGACACCTCCGGCGGCTCGCCCGGCATGCGGATGCAGACGATGGTGGAAATGGATTTCCAGTTCCGCGTCCTTGCCGATGTCTGCGCCGTCGGCCACCATGTGCCGATTCCCAACTCGCCGGCGATTTCCGTCGTGCCGGGGCCGCCGGTCTGCTGGCGCGCGGTGCTGCCGTCGCTCCGCCGCCCCGGCGAGACGTTCCAGTTCGGCCTGAAGGCGGAGGATGTCTGGGGCAACCCGACCGACCGGGCCAGCGGGCGGTTCACGCTGGAATGCACCATGCCGGTGTCCGGCCTGCCGGCAGAAGTCGAATATCCGCTCGGCCGCAAGTCGATCTGCTTCGAGGGCCTCACCGTCGGCGAGCCGGGCACATTGCGCATCGCGGTGCGCGACCCGGACGGAGGACTGGCGGCTGAGTCGCACCCGCTCGTGGTTCGCGACGGCCCGTTCGGCGGCTATTGGGGCGACCTGCACGGGCAGAGCGGCGAGAGCATCGGCATCACCACGGCCCGGCAGTATTTCGACTTCGCCCGCAACAAGTCCTTCCTGGACGCGACCGCCCACCAGGCCAACGACTTCCAGGTCAACAACACCTTCTGGGAGCATGTGAACGAACTGACGGCGGAGCACCACCAGGACGGCCGCTTCGTCACCTTCCCCGGCTATGAATGGTCGGGCAACACGGCCGTCGGCGGCGACAGAAATGTCTATTTCCGCCGCGAGGGCCGGCCGATCCACCGTTCCTCGCACGCCCTGCTGACCGACCGCTCCGACCTCGACACGGACGCGCCTAACGCCAACCGCCTGTTCGAGATGCTGGCTGGGGAGGACTGTTTCATCTACGCGCATGTGGGCGGCCGCTACGCCGACATCGCCTATGCGCACGACCCGCGCCGGGAAGCCGCGATGGAGATCCACTCGGCCTGGGGCACCTTCGAGTGGCTGCTGACGGACGGCTTCCCGCTCGGGCACCGCTCGGGCGTGGTCTGCAACAGCGACGGCCACAAGGGCCGGCCGGGAGCGAGCTATCCGGGCGCCTCCACCTTCGGGGCCTATGGGGGGCTCACCTGCTTCTACGCGACGGAGCTCAGCCGCGACGGCATCATGGACGCCGTGCAGCGCCGCCACACCTACGGCACCACCGGCACGCGCATGCACCTCGATGTCCGCGCCCGGTTCGCCACCGGCGGAAACCTGTTCGAGCGCGACCCGCACGCCTTCGAGGGCGAGGCGTCCCGGCCCGTCGGCGAGATCATGATGGGCGACATCGCGCAGACGGACGACGGCGCCGTCACGCTGTCGCTGGAAGTCATGACGCAGGCGCCCATTGAGCGGATCGAGGTCCGCAACGGCACGGAGGTGTTCCGCACGCTCCGTCCCCACGGCGCGGACGCGCTCGGCTCCCGCATCCGCGTCTTGTGGAGCGGCGCCGAATACCGGGGGCGCGGGCGCGAGACCAACTGGAAGGGACGGGCGCGCTTCCAGCATGCGTCGATCCTGCGCCTGGAGCCCATCAACGCCTGGAACAAGGAACGGCTGTTGGAACAGAGGGGGCCGGACACGGTCGTGTTCGACGCCATCACCACCGGGAATTTCGGGGGCTTCGATGCCTGGCTCGACGAGACGCCGGACAGCATGTTCCACCTGACCAGCAATCTCGGCGCGCTCGACCATCCGCTCTCCGAGATCGGCCTCGAGGACTGGGTGATGGAAGCGGGCGGCCTCGAGCGGCGGATCAGGGTGTTCCGCCTGCCGGAGGAGCTCTCCTGTCGTGAGTTTTCGACGGAGCTGGAGGTGCCGCTCACTGCGAAGGGCGACAATCCGATCTGGGTGTCGGTGTTCACCGAGGACGGCTTCCAGGCGTGGAGCAGCCCGATGTTCATCTATCGCGAGGACGACTGGCCGCGCTGACCGAGGGGACGCCGGCATCGGCGCAGGACAGGAGGGCGAAGCCGATGCAAGGGGATGAACTGCTGGAAGCGGGTTTTGCGTTCAACACCGTGGAATTCGCGGTCGAACGCGTATTCCAGGAAGCGAAACTCGGCGCGGCCGGCATCGACGCCGGGCGCTATGGAAACCTGGCCGACCCGACCTTCCTCGGGCATGGCGCGCTCAAGGCCATGCACGAATCCGGCATCTCGATTCTCGGGCAGGTGCATATGACGCAGCGCTTCCGCCTGCATCGCGCCGTGCGCCTGGACGAGCCGCTGACGGTAGCGGGCGAGGTCACGCGGATCGAGGCCGTGCCGCGGGGGCGGCGGGTCTGGTGCCGGTTCAGCTACCGCGACCGCGAGGGCAGGGAGGTCTGCCGGACGGAACGCTCCGGCCTGCGCCCCGATCCGGCGCGCAAGCGCGGCCCCGGCGGGGGCGGGGCGCCCGTTCCCGATGAAGACGGCTTCGAGCAGGTCGCCGAACACCGGCTGACGCCGGAAGGCGTGGCGGCTTACAGCGACGATACGCTGAACGCGATCCACAACGACCCCGAGGTCGCGGCGCGCTACGGCTTCCGGGCGCCGATAGCCGCGGGCCTCATGGGCATCCACTACTATGTTGCCGCGCTTGCCGGGGACGGCATGCCCGAGCGCCTCGACCTCGCCATCCGTTTCCTGCGCCCGATGTTCTGGGACGACCGCCTGGGTCTCCAGCGCCGCAACGGCCGCATGCGCCTCGTCAATCCCGAGGGAAAGCCGGTTTCGGAGGCGGAATATTCGCTGCCATAGGCCTGTAGTGCCTGGCAGGCCTGGCATGTAAGGTCGCTCCCTGTCGAGGGGAGGGTTCCCGGCCGGTGAAGCTGAACGACGAAGAGAAGGCCATGCTGGCCGGGGAGACGGGCGAGCCCCGGCGCTGGGCCGTCGAGCACATGATGGAGGTCGGGCGCATGTTCGATGCGGCGGACTTCGTGCCTGTCGCCCAGGCGCACATGATGGCCGACACGGAGTCGCTCGGCGAGGCCGGCGTGGCGTTCCTGGAGGGACTTGCGGCCCATCCTGAAACGGACCGCCGTGTCGCCGTGCCGATGCTCACCGACCCGCGCGGCGTGGACCTCTCGCACTACAGGCCGCTCGGCCAGACCGAGGAGATGGCGGACCTCGAACGGCGCACGATCGCCGCCTGCACGGCGCTCGGCATATTGATGACCGACAGCTGCGTCACCTACCAGACGATCATGCCGCCGGTGCGGGGCGAGCATGTCGCTTATGGCGATACGGGCGTGGTGATCTACTGCAACAGCGTGCTCGGCGCGCGCTCCAATTTCGAGGGCGGTCCCTCGGCATTGGCTGCCGGCCTCACCGGGCGGACGCCGCGCTACGGCCTGCATCTCGACCGCAACCGGCGCGCGACCAGGCGCTTCATCGTCAGCGAGCGCCCGGAAGGGCTGACCGATTGGGGCGTGCTCGGCGGGCTGATCGGGCGGCTCTGCGGCTCCTACTGGGAAGTGCCGGTGCTGGAGGGCATCGAGGGCGCGCCGACCTCGGACGAGATGAAGCATTTCGGCGCCGCCATGGCGAGCTTCGGCTCGACGCCGCTCTTCCATATCGCCGGCGTGACGCCGGAGGCGCCGGACCTGGAATCGGTCTGCGACGGCCCGCCGCCGGAGCCGGTCGAGATCGGCCGGAAGGAGCTGGAGGGCTTGCACGGCAATTTCGGCGCGAGCGGCGACGAGGTGGATGTCGTCGTGTTCGCCGCGCCGCAATTGAGCCATGTGGAGATGGCGCGCGTCGCCGACCTTCTGGAGGACCGCCATGTCCACGAGCGGACGGCGCTCGTCGTCTGCACCTCGCCCACCGTGGCGGCGGACTGCGAGCGGCTCGGCATCGTCGGGCGGATCGAGGCGGCGGGCGCCGTCGTGCTGCGCGGCACCTGCTTCTACAACCAGTATGCCCGCGAGATCGGCGAGGCGAACGGCTGGACGCGCCTGCTCAGCAACTCGGTCAAGATCGTCAACATCCTTGGCGGCTACGGCTACCGGCCGGCGCTGGCGAGCATGGAGGATTGTGTGACGGCGGCCGTAACGGGGCGCGTCCCGTGACGCTCCTCCTGCGCTGCCATCCCGGCATCGGGCCGAGGGTCGAGGGCGAGGCGCTGGTGGCGGCCGACGATTTCTCCGCCCGCTACGACCTCGACCGGCTCGCCGGCACCTTCTCGCGGCCGGGCCACAAGCTCGCCGGGCTCTCCTATGTGGACAGGGTGCTGGTGCTGAACACGGCCAAGGGCGGCGTTGCGTCGGCCTGGATGCTGCGCGAGATGACGGAACGCGGCCTTGCGCCGAAGGCGATCCTGTTCAATGCCGCCAACACCATTCTGGCGCAGGGCGCCGCCTTCGCCGGCATGGCGCTCTGCGACCGCTTCGAAGACGGCGACATCACCCGCCTGATCGCCACCGGCGACCGCGTCATCGTCGACCCGCCCGCCGGTCTGGTGACGGTGAAAAAGCAGGCCGCGACCGTCGAAACTTGACGGGCACGGTTTCTCAAACAAGGCTTCCGCGTCGACCTTGGGGAACACCCGCCATGTACAGCTTCGACCTCATCGAATCCTACATTCCCGCCCAGACCGACGATGTCGTGCTGGAGACGACGGTCGGCGGCCAGTTGCGGGACATGGCGGCCAGACGCGGCGATTGCACGGCGCTGGTGGAGGTGAATCTCGACGGCGGGAACGGGCGGCGCTGGACCTATGCGGAACTGCTGGCGGACAGCGAGCGGCTCGGGAAGGCGCTGGCGTCGCGCTTCGCGCCGGGCGAGCGGCTGGTGGTGTGGGCGCCCAACGTGCCGGAATGGGTGCTGATGGAATATGCCTGCGGGCTCGCCGGCCTCATCCTGGTGACGGCCAACCCCTCCTACCAGGCGGCCGAACTGCGCTATGTGATGGAGCAGTCGGGCGCCTCCGCGCTGTTCTCGGTGGAAAGCTACCGGGGCAATCCGATGGCGGAGATCGCCGTTGCGGCAGCCGACGGCCTCGAAGCCGTCCGGGAACTCGTCGATCTTGACGATGCCGACGCGCTCTACCGTATCGGGGGCCGCCCGGCGGAATTGCCCGAAGTCACGCCGGACCATGCCGCGCAGATCCAGTACACCTCCGGCACGACCGGCTTCCCCAAGGGCGCCGTGCTGTCGCACCGCTCGCTCACCAACAATGCGCGCTACTGCGCCGTCCGTGCGGGCACGCGGCCGGACTCGGTCTGGGCGAACTTCATGCCGATGTTCCACACCAGCGGCTGCGGTCTGATTACGCTCGGCGCGCTCCAGGCGGGCTGCGCGATGTATCTCGTCAAGCTGTTCGACCCGGCGGCGATCCTGCGGCTGATGGAGCGCGAGAAGGTGACGGCGATCCTGGGCGTGCCGACCATGCTGGTCGCGATGATGGAATGCCTCGACCAGGAGCCGTTCGATCTCTCCTCGGTAGAAATCGCGGTTTCCGGCGGCTCGATGGTCGCGCCCGAACTGGTGCGCAACGCCAGGGAACGCTTCGGCTGCGAATTCGAGACCGTTTACGGCCAGACCGAGGCCTCGCCCCTCGTCACCATGCACCATCTGGGCGAAAGCCTCGACATCGTCTGCAACACGGCGGGCCTGCCGATGCCGCAGACGGAGGTCTCGATCCGCAGCGTGGATGGCGGGAACCGGGTGATGCCCGTCGGGGAGGTCGGCGAAATATGCACGCGCGGCTACTGCGTGATGATCGGCTACCACGACAACCCTTCGGCGACCGCGGACGCCATCGACGCCGACGGCTGGCTGCATACGGGCGATCTCGGCACGCTCGACCGGCAGGGCTATCTGCGCATTACCGGGCGGGTGAAGGAGATGATTATCCGGGGCGGCGAGAACCTGTTCCCGGCCGAGATCGAGAACACGCTGCTGGAGCATCCCGACGTGGCGGAGGTCGCCGTGGTCGGCCTGCCGGACGACAGGTGGGGCGAGATCGTCGCCTGCTTCGTGCGCATGGAGCCGGGCCGGGAGATGGATCCGCAGGAACTCCGCCGCCACTGCCGCGCCCACCTCTCGCCGCAGAAGACCCCCGTCGTGTGGCGCGAGGTCCCCGCCTTCCCGCTGACCGGCTCCGGCAAGATCCGGAAGTTCCAGCTGGCGGAGGACTATGCGGCGGAGACCGCGTAGCCGCGCGACCTTTCGTTGGAGCTACAGGTTCCGGTAAACCGCCGTCTCGAAGTCCAGATAGAGCGGCAGGGACTTCTCGTCGGCGAAGGGCAGGACCTGGGTGAGGTAGGCGCCGCCGATGCCCTTTGCCGGGTCGATCCAGAAATAGGAGTTGGCGAGGCCGGCCCAGGCGAGGCTGCCGGCGCTGCGGCCCGTCGGCGCCTCTTCGTTGTTGATCATGAAGGTCAGGCCCCAGGTCTTCTCCATGCCGGGGAAGAACTCCGCATCGTTGGAGTAGGGCGGCATGGCGGTCGCAAGATTGACGACCCGGTTGTCGCCGATGCTGTTGACCGACATGGCCTCCACGGTTTCCGGCCGGAGCACCCGGTGGCCGTTCGCCGCGCCCTTGTTCAGGATCATGCGGATGAACTTGAGATAGTCGCCGACGGTGGAGTAGAGGCCGCCGCCGCCCATCTCGAACTCGGGGTCCTGCTCGACGGTGAACTCCATCCCCATCCAGGCGCCGTCCTCGCCGCGCACATGCACGGTTGCCATCCGCTCCTGCATGGCCGGCGTGATCCGGAAGGCGGTGTCGCCCATGCCGAGCGGGTCGAAGATGTTCTCCTTCATGTATTGCCCGAGCCGCTGCCCGCTCACCGCCTCGACCATCTTGCCGGCCCAGTCGATGCCGATGCCGTAGTCCCAGCGCTCGCCCGGATCGAACAGCAGCGGCGTGGTCAGCGCCGCGTTCTCGCAGCTCGTGATCTGGGGCACGCCTTTCGCTTCCTGGTAGGCGAGGATGTCCGTGTTCCAGATCTCGTACACATAGCCCGAGGTGTGGGTCAGCAGGTGGCGCAGCGTGATCGGCCGCCTGGGCGGGCGCGTCTTCGGCTGGCCGTCACCGTCGAAGCCCTCCAGCACCCCGACTTCGCCCAGATACGGGATGACCGCGCTTGCCGGTCCATCGAGTTCCAGCCTGCCCTGCTCGACCAGCTGCATGGCCGCCGCGCCGGTGACGGCCTTGGTCATGGATGCGATCCAGCCTACTGTGTCGGGCGTCATGGCGGTGCCGCCGCCGACGGCGCGTTCGCCGAAACCGCCTTCGTAAACGGTTCCTTCCGCCGTGGTCGCGCCCGCCACGACCCCGGGCACATCGCCCCTCGAAACCGCAGCCTTCAGGATTCCGTCCGCACTGTCCTTGAGCGCCATGCCTGCCTCCCGCCGAACCGGCCCGTTTTCGATGGGTGGTGGGCGCACAAGGACTCGAACCTTGGACCCGCTGATTAAGAGTCAGCTGCTCTACCAACTGAGCTATGCGCCCCACCGGGGAAGCGAGATTTATCCCTTTCCGCGCCGCCTGTCGAGAACGCGGAGGGCTATTCCTCCGCGGCAGCCAGCGGAGCGCGTTTGCGGGCGGCGAGTTCGGCCAGGACCTCTTGCGTGTGCTCGCCGAGAAGCGGTGCGGGCCGGTCGATGGCGCCCGGCGTCGAGGCGAGCTTCACCGGCGTGCCGATGGTGTTCATCTTCCCGACGGCCGGGTGGTCCAGCTCCACCACCATGTCCCGGGCCAGCGTGTGCGGGTCGGTGAACACCTCGCCGTGATCCATCACCGGGCCTGCCGGCACGCCCACCTCCTCGAGTTCGGCCAGCCATTCGTCCCGCGTGCGGGTCTGCATCACGGCCTCGAAGATCTCGATCAGCTCGTCATTGTTCGCCACCCGGTCGGCGCGCGTCCTGAAGCGCGGGTCCTCCGGCAGGTCGGGCCGGCCGAGCACGTTGCAGATGCGGAACCAGAGGTTCTGCTGCGCGCCGCCGACCGCGAGATAGCCGTCCTTCGCCTTGAGTATCTGGTAGGGGGAGCTGCCGCGGTGGCGCTGGCCGATGCGCTCCGGCGTCTTGCCGGTCGCGAAATAGCCCGCCGCCTCATAGACGCAGAACGACATGGCGCTCTCGTAGAGCGACACGTCCACATGCTGGCCCTTGCCGGTCCCGGTGCGGCCGTGGATGGCGACCATGGTGGCGTAGGCCCCGAACATGCCGGCGCCGACATCGGATATGGCGATGGGCAGGCGGAAGGGCGGGCCGTCCTCCGGGCCGTTGATCGCGGCGAGGCCGGACATGGCCTGGGTAATCAGGTCGAAACCGCCGCGGGTGCCGTAGGGTCCGTCCTGCCCGAAGCCGGAGATCGAGGTCATCACCAGTCCCGGGTTCTCGGCCGAAAGCGCTTCGTAACCGAGGCCGAGCCGCGCCATGACGCCGGGCCGGAAGTTCTCGACCACGATATCGGCCGAAATGCAGAGGTCCCAGGCGGCCTGGAAGCCGTCGTCGGCCTTGAGGTCGAGGGTGATGGAGCGCTTGTTGCGGTTCCAGAGCATGAAGGGCGCGCTCTCGCCCTCCACGAAGGGCGGCGTCTGGCGCATCGCTTCGCCCTCGGGACGCTCCACCTTGATGACGTCGGCGCCCTGGTCGGCGAGCAGCATCGCGCAATAGGGCCCCGAAAGATTGGTCGTGAAGTCGATGACTCTAAGCCCTTCCAGTGCCCCGGCCATGGCGTTCCTGCCTCCCTCAAGAAACCTGCGGCCATTGTCGCCAACCGGTTTCTCTTGGCAAGGGCGGCGCCGGCGCGGCATAACGGGGGCGGCCGACAGGGAGAAACGGGTTCCATGGACGAAATCAAGCTTCGCCGGCAGGGCCAGGTCGCGGTGGTCACCATCAACCGTCCGCAGAAGAAGAATTGCTGCACCAAGGCGATGTGGTTCGAGCTCGGCCGGTTGTTCGGCGAGCTGGACGAGGACAGCGACGTGCGGGCCATCGTGCTCACGGGCGCGGGCGAGAATTTCTGCACCGGGGCCGACATCTCGGAATTCGCCGAGGTGCGGGGCGACGCCGACCAGGCGGCGGACTATGCCCGCGCCGTGCTCGCGGCCGAGCACGGCATTGCAGAAGTATCCAAGCCCGTCATCGCCGCGATCCGCGGCTATGCGGTCGGCGGGGGCTGCGGGTTGATCGTCTGCGCGGATTTCCGCGTTTCGGACCGCAGCGGGCGTTTCGGCGTCCCGGCGGCGCGCCTCTCCATCGTCTATGGCATGGACGGGTTGCAGAAGCTCGCCAGCATCGTCGGCGTCACCAACGCCAAGAAGATCATGTACACGGCCAAGCGCTTCACGGCGGAGGAGGCTGCGGACATGGGCCTGGTGGACATGCTGGTGGACGCCGACCCGGTCGAGGCCGCGATCGAGTTCGCGGACTCCATGGCAGGCAACGCGCCGCTCTCCATCATGGGCCACAAGATCGGGCTCAACGCCGTCGCCGCCGGCCGCATGGCCGAGACCGAAGACAGCTACCGCGACCTCCAGATGCAGGCGTCGGAGAGCGAGGATTACCGCGAGGGCCGCACGGCCTTCATGGAGAAACGGGCGCCGGTCTTCCAAGGGCGCTAGGCCGCGCCTATTCTGCCGCCGGCCCGATCCAATCCAGGAGATTTCCAGCCATGCGCTATCTGCACACCATGGTCCGCGTTTCGGACCTCGACAAGTCGCTCGCCTTCTATTGCGGCCTGCTGGGCATGGTCGAAACCCGGCGCACCGAAAGCGAAAAAGGCCGCTACACGAATATCTTCCTCGCCGCGTCGGCGGACGAGGCCGTGGCCCGCGACGCGAAGGCGCCGGTTCTGGAACTCACCTATAACTGGGACCCCGAGGACTACAAGGGAGGGCGGAATTTCGGCCATCTCGCCTTCGAGGTCGATGACATTTACGGCCTCTGCCAGTCCCTTTCCGACGCCGGGGTGACCGTCAACCGCCCGCCGCGAGACGGCTATATGGCGTTCATCCGCTCGCCGGACGGCATTTCCATCGAGCTGCTGCAGGCGGGCGGCCCGCGCAACCCGGCCGAGCCCTGGGCGTCGATGGAGAACACCGGCTCCTGGTAATGGAAGCGGGAGATACCGGGCGCTGGTTCGACGATTTCACGGTCGGCCAGCGCTTCGAAACGGACGGCTACACCTTCACCGAAAGCAGCATCATCGACTTCGCGCTGCAATACGACCCGCAATACTTCCATCTGGACCGGGAACGCGCCGTCGAGAGCATCTATGGCGGTCTGGTGGCGAGCGGGTTCCACACGCTGTCGGTCGTCTTTCGCCTGCTTGTCCAGGCGCGGGTGTTCGGCTCCGGCAATCTGGGCGGAAAGGGCATCGACGAGTTGCGCTGGCTGCGCGCCGTGCGGCCGGGCGACACGCTCCGGGTCGGCTGCAAGATCCTGGAATTGCTGCCGTCCTCGCATCCCGGCCGGGGCAACATGCGCATGTCCTTCTGCGCAAGGAACCAGTACAACGAAGCGGCATTGACCGGCGTGCTCATGCCGGTCATCCAGCGCAGGCCGGATAGCGGCTAGGGGCGCTGCGCCGGGCGCCCGCAGTTCTCGCCGCAATGATCCGTTCCGAAAGCATCCTGTCGCGACCCGGACGCGCGGTTGCTGTGCTGTGCGCCGCGCAGGCGCTCGTCTGGACTCTGGCGCCTGCGCTTACCCACAGCGCGCCGCCGCTGGATGTCGTCGAGATGCTGGTCTGGGGCCGGGAAGGCGTGGTTGCGACCTACAAGCACCCCAACCTGCCGGGACTGCTGCTGGAAGCCGTGCGGCTCCTCTCCTTCGGCGCGCTCTGGCCGGCCTACCTGCTGGCGCAAGCCTGCGTCGCCGCGAGCTTCGCCGCCGTCTATCTGCTTGGCCGCGACCTGCTGGGGCCGGGCCGGGCGGCGGCGGGAACGCTCCTGCTGACCGGCGTCTTCTACTATTCCTGGCCGACGCCGGAAGTGAACCACAACCTGGTACAGATGCCGCTTTGGGCGTGGACATGCCTGGCGCTCTGGCGTTCGGCCGCGAGCGGGCGGATCGTCTGGTGGCTGCTGCTGGGCGTCTTCGCCGGCCTGTCGCTCTGGGCGAAATACTCCTCCGGCCTGCTTCTGGCGGCGGCGGGCCTCTGGATATTGCTGGATGCGCAGGCCCGCGCGCAGCTTGCCCGCATCGGACCCTGGGCGGCGCTTGCGGTCTTCGCCGTCGTCGCCGCGCCGCAGGCGCAGTATCTGGTCGAAACCGGCTTCCTGCCGCTCGACTACGCGCTGGCGCGGGCCGGATCCGGCAGGCCGGATGGGCCGCTCTCGTTCCTGCTGACGCAGGCGGCGGACCATGCCGTTTTCCTCCTGATGGCGCTCGGGGCCGGCCTGGCAGGCAGAGGCGCGGCCCGGTTGCCCCCGGGGGAGGCGCGGGCCCGGCGCTTCCTTCTCGTCATGGGCCTTCTGCCCGCGTTTCTGGCAGCGCTGGCAGCCGGGGTAACCGGCATGGGTCTGAAGGACATGTGGGGCATGCCGATGTTCAACCTCTCCGGCCTGCTGCTGCTGGCGCTGTTGCCGGGACGGTTCGGGGGCCGGAGGCTCGCGCGGATCGCCCTGTTCGCTGCTGTGCTGCTGGCGCTGTTGCCCGCGGCCTATGCGGCGTCGGTCCTGCTCCGCGCCGAGCGGTCGGACAAGCCCTCGCGGGTCGTCTGGCCGCAGGAGGAGATCGCTGCCCGGCTGCTGCGCGCATACGAGAATGAGACCGGCGCCATGCCGAAGATCGTCGCCGGGCCGGTCTGGGAAGCCGGTCTGGTCGCGCTGGCGGCGCCGGGCGGGCCTTCGGTGTCCATCGATGCCGACGAACGAAAAGCGCCCTGGGTCTCCGCGGAAGACATTGGGCGCAAGGGCGCGCTGGTCGTGTGGCGGACGGGCTCGGAGCCCGCGCCGGGCCTGGTTGCGTTGGCTGCCGGGCGGACGACAACGGAGGAGACCTTCCGGTGGAGCGGCTCCGCTACGGCCCGGCCGATCCGGATCACGTGGACGGCAGTCCCGCCCCGGGTTCCCTGAAGACGAAGAAGCGGTTCAGCAGATAGGTCAGGACCGCCGCCGCGCCCGTGAAGAGCAGGAAGCCGATCCGGTAGTCCAGCCCGCCGATGTCCGCCCAGAGCGCCATCGCGCCGCCATGCAGGGAGACGACGGCCGCGTAGCAGGCGAGGAAGCGCGTGCCCGCCCGGCGATGGGGGGCGCGGCTCCTCAGCACGAATGTGCGGTTGCCGGCATAGGAAACCGCGATGCCGCAGACGGCCGCGAGCGCATTCGCGAGGGCTGCCGAGCCCAGTCCAGCGCCCTCGATCAGGCCCGCAAGCACGCCGTAATGGACGGCGGTGGCGAACAGCCCGTTCAGGATGAAACGAGCGATTCGGCCGGCTTCCTCACGCATCGCGTGAACTGTCGAGCCCGGTCGTTTCGGTCTCCAGGATGAGCGAAGCCGCGGCCGCGTCGAGGTCCGCCGGCGAGCGGTAGCCGAGCGCGTTCATGATAAGCGCGACCAGGCTCAGGATCGCGGTCTGGAGAAAGACCAGGACCAGGAAGCCCGTCACGAAGGTGAGCCATCCCGGCGGCGTCTGGCCGGAAAGCTTCAGGACGACGCCCGCCATAAAGACCAGAACGCCGGAGACAGCCGCCCCGGCGCATACGGCGCCCATTCTGGTCAGCACGGCGTCGTCGAACACCGCGACCGCCCGGATGCCGTGCAGCGCAAGGTCGTAGAAATTCATGCGCGAACGGCCATCGTATCGGGCACCCCGGTCGCACGAGATTTCGACGCGCCGCAGCCTGGACTTGATGAGCGCCGCTGCGAGGTGGATGCGCGTCTCCTGCATGGCGGTAAGGCGCAGCAGGGCGCGGCGGTCGAGGGCGCAGAAATTGCCGAACCGGATCTCCCGGCCCGTCAACAGGCGGAAGAAGCGCCGGTAGAGCCGGTAGAAGAGCCGGAAGGGCAGGGACTCCGTCCGTCGTCCCCGCCGCGCGACGACCGCGTTGCAATCCGTCCCGATAGCGGCAACCAGTTGCGGCACGTTCTCGGGCCGGTCTTCGCCGTCGCTGTCCATGACGATCGCGCCGGCATAGCGCGGCTCCGACGCGGCCACGGCGAGGCCGACCCAGATCGCCGTCTGGTGCCCGCTGTTGCGCTTCAGGCGGACGATCCGGCCGGCCAGCCCGGCATCCCGGATGGCATCGACCACCGGCGGCGCCCCGATCGTTCCATCGTCCACCGCAAGGACCTCCAGCGACACGCCGGCGTCGAGGCGCGCGAGGTCCCGGCAAAGCGAGGCAAAGGAATCGCCGTCTTCGTAGACCGGGGTAACGACGGCCCAGACCGGTTCACGGTCCTGCGACATCGATCCGGTGTTCCGGGATGGTGCGGAGGAGTTCGCGGAACCAGTCGATCGTCGCGCCGAGGCCGTCTGCGAGCCCGGTGGCCGGCGTCCAGCCGAGCAGGTCGGTCGCGCGCGATATGTCGGGACGGCGCCTGGACGGGTCATCCTTTTCCAGCGGCACGAATACGGTCTGCGACCCGCTTCCGCAGAGACTCGCGATCGTCTCCGCCAGCGCCGCGATGGTCGTTTCGTCCGGGTTGCCGAGATTGACCGGTCCCGGCGGCGCATCATCGAGCGCCATATAGGCCAGCAGCCCGTCCACCAGGTCGTTCACATAGCAGAAGGACCGGGTCTGGCTGCCGTCGCCGGCCAGCGTGAGGGGCCGGCCGAGCAGGGCCTGGACAACGAAATTGGACACAACGCGCCCGTCGGAGGGATGCATCCGGGGGCCGTAGGTGTTGAAGATGCGGACGACCCGGATATCGACGCCATGCTGGCGGTGGTAGTCGAAGAACAGTGTCTCGGCGCAGCGCTTGCCTTCGTCATAGCAGGCGCGGGGCCCCACCGGGTTCACATTGCCCCAGTCGTCCTCCCTTTGCGGATGGGACAGCGGGTCGCCATACACCTCGCTGGTCGAAGCTTGGAGAATGCGCGCGCCGCAGCGCCTGGCGAGGTCGAGCATGTTGATCGCGCCATGCACGGAGGTCTTCACGGTCTGCACGGGGTCGTGCTTGTAATGCACCGGGCTTGCCGGGCAGGCGAGGTTGAAGATGCGGTCCACTTCCAGGCGCAGCGGTTCCGTTACATCGTGACGAATGAACTCGAAATTCGGCTCGCCCAGAAGATGGGCGACATTTGCCTTGGCGCCGGTGAACAGGTTGTCGAGGCAGATGACATCGGCGCCATCGGCCATCAGGCGTTCGCACAGATGCGAGCCGATGAATCCCGCCCCTCCGGTAACGAGCACGCGGTCGGTGTAATGCCTCATCTGGGTGTCGCCGTCTTCCCGCGCACGGGCCCCTCCCGGGCCGGCGTTTTTGCCGGCTCGTCGCAGAGGCCCATTGTAGCGTGCAGGCGCGGCGCAGCTATGCGGCTATGCGTCGGGCAGGGCGTTGCCGTCGGCGCGCCAGAGAGATTCCAGGCTGCGGCGCAGCTTCGTCAACGCGCGGGCCTCCAGCTGGCGGACGCGCTCCTTGCTCACGCCGAGCTCCCGTCCGAGCGATTCCAGCGTGCGGGCATCGTCTTCCAGCAACCGCTCGCGAATTATCTTTGCCTCGCGAGCCGGCAGTTCAGCCAGTGCTTCCCTGATCCAGCGCGCGCGCTCGTCGCCGTCGAGATGCTCCATGGCGTTGTCTTCGGGAGACGGGCGCTGATCCGCCAGGAAATGCACCCAGGTCTCGTCACCGTCCTCGCCGACGGGAGCATCGAGCGAGCGGTCGGCTCCGGTAAGCCGGCTCTCCATGGATTCCACATCGCTGGTCGCGACCTTGAGTTCGGCGGCAATGCGCTCCCGTCCCCGGTCGTCGAGAGGCTGGCCCGTGCGCCCCTCGATGCGGGCGCGCAGCCGGCGCAGGTTGAAGAACAGCGACTTCTGGGACGAGGTGGAGCCCGTACGGACGATGGACCAGTTGCGCAGGACGTAATCTTGCATTGCCGAGCGGATCCACCAGGAGGCGTAGGTCGAGAAACGAACCTCCCGCTCCGGCTCGAAACGGGCCGCGGCCTGCATCAGGCCGACGGAGCCCTCCTGCATCAGGTCCGCCATGGGCAGGCCGTAATTGCGGTATTTCGCGGCCGTGGCCGCAACCAGGCGCGCATAGGCGTTGACAAGTTCGTGCAGGGCCGTCTCGTCCTTCAGGTCGCGCCAGCGCAGCGCCAGTTCCTGTTCGCGCTCGCGAGTGAGCAGGGGCGTACTCATCGCATGGCGGACGAAATTCAACGCCCCCCTGCTGTTGGCCGACCGGTCCAGGTAGCTCATCCCGTTCCTTCCCGCGCCACGTTCCGGTTCCCGGACGGGCGCACCGCTGTTCAAGAGGTGGGCAGCATCGCGCGGTTATTCAACCGGTCATTCGGGTCCGTCCCCCGAAAAGCCGAAGGCGGTCTGCCCATCCCCGAGCAGACCGCCTTTCGATGCGATATGTTGTCGCTATCGGGTCAAGCGGCCTGCAAGACCATTTCCACTCTCTTGACGGCTTTGTCCTCGTCGATTTTCTCCACCACCGCGAGTTCCCGGCTCAGTCGTTCGAGCGCGGCCTGATAGATCTGGCGCTCGCTGTAGGACTGGTCCGGCTGGTCCGCGTTGCGATGCAGGTCCCGCACCACCTCGGCGATAAGGTTCGGATCGCCGGAGTTGATCTTCGCTTCGTACTCCTGGGCCCGCCGGCTCCACATCGTCCGCTTGATACGCACCTTTCCCTTCAGGGTTTTTAATGCGTTCTGCATTTCCTTTTTTGTGGACAGCGTCCTCAGACCCGCCGTCTGCACCTTTGCCGTCGGGATGCGCAGGAGCATCTTTTCCTTCTCGAACTCGATGACCAGCATCTCCAGTTCGTAACCGGAAATTGCCTGCTCCTCGACGGCGAGAACCTTGCCGACGCCATGCGCCGGATAGACCACGTGATTGCCTGCCTTGAAATTCGCGCGCTTTGTCATCCTGTCCTGTTGGCCCCCAAACTCCGTAACGATACACCAACCGGGAGCGCGAGACGCTGTGCCGTTTCCGGCGAGCGAATGCGCCGACGATCTGCTGCGGCTGGCCGGGTTTCCTCCAAAACCCACGCGCGACTTTAGCATAAATTCAACCGGATGGCGAGCCTTGCGGCGCCTTTCTCCCGTCACCGGAGCGGCCGGCGGCGGCTTCGCCCCGAAAGGCGGGAAGACGGCCGGGAGAAACGCGACATGCCATGCGATGTCGCCGGGTCCTGCGCGCGCCGGCTGGCGCGCGCCGGCCTCAGCCGCCGGGATTGGGGCTGAAATGCGCTTCCAGCTTGCCTTCCACGCCTTCCCAGGACTCGGCGTCAGGCGGCGCGTCCTTGCGGTAGGTGATGTTCGGCCAGCTCTCGGAGTAGCGCCGGTTGAATTCGACCCATTCCTCCATGCCGGGGTCGGTGTCCGGCTTGATCGCCTCGACCGGGCATTCGGGCTCGCAGACGCCGCAATCGATGCACTCGTCGGGATGTATGACCAGCATGTTCTCGCCTTCATAGAAGCAATCGACCGGGCATACTTCGACGCAGTCCGTGTATTTGCACCGGATGCAGGCGTCGTTGACGATATAGGTCATAGGCAATGTCTCCGGGCTGCGCGCGAAGCGGCACAGTGGAAGGCGCCATTTAGCAGCCGGGCCGGGCCTGTCAACCGTCGAGGTTGGCGTAAAGACGGGCCGCCTCGGGTGCGGGCCCGCGCCGCTCTGCCAGCGCCTCGACCCGCACGACCCGGATGCTGCCCGCCTGGGGAAAAGTCAGTATGTCGCCCACCCGGAGAATGTGATGGGCCTTCTGTACCGGTCGGCGGTTCACACGCACCCTCCCGGCCTGGCAGAGCTTCGTGGCCAGCCCGCGCGTCTTGAAAAAGCGCGCGCACCACAGCCACCGATCAAGCCTCTGGCCTGCCGGCGACTCGTTCACAATCCGGCCTTGAACGCGGCGAGCTTCGCGAAGGGCGAACCGGGCCTGGCGCGCGCCCGGCGAAGCGGCTTCGGGCGGCTGCGCGTCATCTGCATGCCGGTTGCAGTGTCGGTTGCCTCATAGCCGATGTCCGTGAGCACGGCCGACACATCGTCGAGATCGCAACCGGCCAGCCGGGCGAGATGCAGCGTGGGCACGAACGGCCCCTGCTCTGCAAGGCCGGCAGCGGCATCCGCCAGCCGCTCCAGCGCAGGCGCCCGGAGCGCCAGCGGGCCTGCAACGAGATAGCCGGAAGCGGCATAGCGGTCGGTAGGTATGGCCGGATCCAGCGCCAGCGTCTGCCGGCCGGCGGCCAAAGGCTCGCCGTCATTGCCCCGGTGGACGCGCCAGAGCAGGTCCAGCAGCCCGGCGGCGCGAGCCTTCTGCATGGCCGGGACAAACAGCGAGACACGGCCGATGCGCACACCCAGCCGCCCCAGCGCCTGCCGGTCCGCGCGCGACAATGAGCCGGCGAGGTCCGCGACCGCGCTGCGCCTGAGCGTTCCGAGCGCTTCGGCGAGCCGATACGCGATTCCACGGGCGCGGCCGGACAGGCCGTTCGCCCCGGCAAGCGCCACGAGCGGAGCGAGGTCGCGGGCAATCAGGCCCGAGTTCCACTCCCGCAGTCGCATTTCCACGCGCCGCCGGGGCGCCGTTTCCAGCAGGTCCGAAGGCAGGACGCGCATTTCGGGCGAAAGGGCCGTCGCGCCGGCCGTCAGGCGGGCGACCGATTCGTCGTTCCAGAGGACCCGGCCTCCGGCGTCCAGCGCGAAGCTGTCGTCGGACGCCGCGGCCAGCGCATCCACCCTCCGCGCCGCTTCCTGTCTCAGCACGCGCTGGGTGGCCAGCGCGAGCGGCCGGCCGCCGCGCTCGGCCTGGGCCGCGGTGTAGCGGAAGCCGTCCAGCCGCCCGACCGTCTCGCCTTCGAGGAATACGGACCCGTCGCGCGTCACCGCCCCCATGAGGTCTCCGCCTTCCCTGAGGCGTTTGGCCAGCACGGCCGTGCGCCGGTCCACGAATCTCTGGGTCAGCCGTTCGTGCAATGCGTCCGACAGCAGGTCTTCCAGCCGCCGGGTGCGCTCCTGCCAGCCGGCCGCATCGTCGAGCCATGCAGCCCGATAGGCGATGTAGGTCCAGGTGCGCACGCCTGCGATGCGCGCCATAAGCGTGTCGATGTCGCCGTCCGTGCGCTCCAGCCGGCCGACCTGCCGCGCCACCCAGTCCTCCGGCAGCCGGCCGCTGCAATCGACCAGATAGCGGTAAACGCGCGCGAGCAGATGCGCATGGGCGTCGGTCAGCGTCTTGCGGAAGTCCGGCACCTGGCAGACCTCCCACAACATGGCGACCCTGTCGGGGCCGACCGCCGCCGCCCTGACCTCGGCGTCGCGCGCCAGCACGGCGAGCGCCTGCTGGTCCTCGCCGTCCCGCCCCGGCACCAGGAAGGGCAGGGGTGGCGGGCGGCCAAGGCTCGCCAGCAGCGCATCGACGCTCGAAAAGTCGAGATCGTCATTGCGCCAGAAGACGGTTTGCAGGGGCTCGAAGCGGTGGTCCTCGACCCGCGCGACGATGCGCTCGTCCATCGGGCGCTGCTCGGCGGTGACGCCGAATGTGCCGTCGGCGACATGGCGTCCGGCGCGCCCGGCGATCTGGCCGACCTCGGCCGCCGCCAGCCTGCGCATGCGCCGTCCGTCGAATTTGCCGAGCGCGGAGAAGGCGACATGGCGCACATCCATGTTGAGGCCCATGCCGATGGCGTCTGTAGCGACCAGGTAGTCCACCTCTCCCGCCTGGTACATGCCGACCTGGGCGTTCCGCGCGCGCGGGCTGAGCGCGCCCAGCACCACGGCAGTGCCGCCCCGCTGCCGGCGGACGAGCTCCGCCAGGCGATAAACCTCGCCGGCGGAGAAGGCGACCACGGCGGAGCGCGGCGGCAGGCGCGTGACCTTGCGGTAGCCCGAATAGTCGAGCCGCGAGAAGCGGGGCCGGTCTTCGACAACCGCCTCGGGCGCCAGCTGGCGCAACAGGGGCCGGATCGTCTCCGCGCCGAGGAACATCGTCTCGTGCCCGCCGCGCGCATGGAGCAGGCGATTGGTGACGATATGGCCGCGCTCGGGGTCCGCCGCCATCTGCACTTCGTCCACCGCGAGGAAGGCGACGGGCCGGTCGAGCGGCATGGATTCGGTGGTGCAGACGAAATAGCGCGCCCTGGGCGGGATCAGCTTTTCCTCGCCTGTCACCAGCGCCACCGCGCCGGGGCCCTTGACGGCAACGACGCGGTCGTAATTCTCCCGCGCGAGCAGACGCAGCGGGAAACCGATCATGCCGGACTCGTGCGCGAGCATGCGTTGCACGGCGGCATAGGTTTTGCCGGTATTGGTCGGCCCGAGTAGCGCGGTCACCCGCGCGGGCTCGTCGATTGCCCGCATGAGGGAAGAGTCGGTCCGATTCCGTGGCAGTTCAAGGGCAATTCCTTGTGGATGATGCGGCAATGCGGGTCGATGTCCTGAAGGGCGGCATTCGCCTCAGGCTGCGCGTGTCGCCCGGCTCGCTTCGTTCCGGTTTCGGCGGCCGCTTCGCGATTGCCGGAAATCGGGTAGGGTGCCTTTCCCGGCTCTCCGCCACGGCAGAAGGACGAAAACCCCATGGACTACGGCATCGCCCATTTCCCGACGGACTATTCCATTGCGCCGGCCGCCCTTGCCCTCGCGGCCGAAGAGAGGGGGTTCGAGTCCTTCTGGCTCCCGGAGCACTCGCATATTCCGTGGTCGCGCCGGTCCCCCTGGCCGGGCGGCGCCGACCTGCCGAAGCAGTATTACGACGTGATGGACCCGTTCCTGGCGCTCGCCGGCGCGGCCGCCGTCACCTCCCGCATCAGGCTCGGGACCGGCATATGCCTCGTCGTGCAGCGCGACCCGATCTATACGGCCAAGGAAGTTTCCACCATCGACCGCCTGTCCGGCGGGCGTTTCCTGTTCGGGATCGGCGGCGGCTGGAACGCGGAGGAGATGGCCGATCACGGCACCGAGTTCTCGACGCGCTTCGCGCTCATGGAGGAGCGTGTTGCGGCCATGAAGACGATCTGGACCGAGGCCAAGGCGGAGTTCCACGGCGAGTTCGTCGATTTCGATTCCATGGCGCAATGGCCGAAGCCGGTGCAGCGCCCGCACCCGCCGGTGATCGTCGGCGGCGCCTTTCCCTGGGGCGCGCGCCGGGCGATCGCCTATGGCGACGGCTGGATGCCGATAGGCGGGCGCAACCAGGACGTTCTGGAGCTCCTGCCCCGCTTCCGGCAGATGGCCGCCGAAGCGGGCCGCAACCCGGATGAAATCGCCGTGACGCTGTTCGGCGTGGCGCCCGACCAATCGCTGCTCGACAGGGCCGAGGCCGCGAGCGTGGCGCGGGCGGTCTTCATGCTGCCGTCCGTTGACGAAGCCGAGAGCCTGAAGGAGCTCGATACCCTGGCGGAGAGCCTCGGGCCGCGCCCCTGAGACGCCGGCTCAGTCGCCGAAGAACGGCGTCTCGTTCTCGCCCCGGAGGCGGATGTCGAAGCGGTAGCCGCCGTCCTCGGCCTCCGCGACCAGCAGCGCCCTGCGCCCGTCGGGCACTGCCGCCAGCACGGGGTCGTCCGCGTTCAGTTCCTCGCCGGGGAAGTAGGCGCGGGTCCGCACCCGCCGCAGCAGTCCGGCGGAGAACACCGCGACCGACACATGCGGCGCCTGCCAGCGGTTGCCCTCGAAGGGAACCGGGCCCGGCATCACCGTCGTGAAGGCGAAGACGCCCTCGGCATTCGTCAGGACCCGGCCGAAGCCGCTGAAATGGGGGTCGCGCGGGCGCGCCTCGTCCCTGTCGAGCGGATGCGCGTAGCCGCCAGCAGCATTCGCCTGCCAGATCTCGACAAGCGCGTCGCGGACGGGCGCGGCGTTGACATCCGTGACCCGGCCCCGCAGCACGATGCCGCGCCCTTCGGCCTTGCCGCCGCCGGTCAGGTCGGCATTGAACGGCAGGGCGTAGTTGAAGAACGGCCCGAGCGTCTGAGAAGCCGTCGGCGCAATGCTCATGCCGCGGCCCTTTCCTCGTCCATCGGCGTCTGGTCCCGGCCCCGCATGACGATGTCGAACCCGTAGCCGAGCGCGTGTTCGTGCAGGCCGTATGACACTTCGGGCCGGGCGACGAGCCGGTCCCGCGCGCCAGCGTCCGGCACGGACATGAAGATCGAGTCGAGTTCGTTCAGCGGGTCGCCCGGGAAATAGACCTGGGTAATCATCCGGCTCAGGAACGCATAGCCGTAGATCGACAGGTGGATATGCGGCGGGCGCCACCAATTGCCGGAATTGGGAACCGGATAGGCGCCGGGCTTGATGGTGACGAAGCGGTAGCGGCCTTCCGCATCGGTCACCGCACGCCCTCCGCCGACGAAGTGCGGGTCCAGCGGCGCATCGCGCCCGTCCACGGGATGGCGGTACTTGCCGGACGCATTCGCCTGCCAGGCCTCCACCAGCACGCCCGGGAGCGGGCGCGCATCCTCGTCGCGGACCTGGCCGGCAAGGACCATCAGCTGGCCGAGCGCCTTGCCGCCGGCTGTGAGGTCCGCTTCCTCCGGCGACACGCCCTCGCGCGTGAAAAGCGGCCCGGTAATCTCCGACAGCGTCACCGGCGCTTCCACGAACGGCTGCGAGGGCGCGAGCTGGCTCGTGCGGAAATAGCGCTCGGAATCGACCGCCGGTTGCGTGTCTTCGGGATAGGGGGCGTATTCGACCATGCTTCTTCTCCCGGTTGACGGCCGGAGCCGCTTCAGGCTCCCGCCTTTATCATGTCCGCCGCCTTCTCCGCGATCATCAGCACGGCCGCATTGGTGTTGGCCGAGACCATGCGCGGCATCACCGAGGCGTCCACCACCCGGAGCCCCTCCAGCCCGCGCAGGCGCAGCGAGGGGTCGACGACGGCCATCGGGTCGTCGCCCATCTTGCAGGTGCCGATGGGGTGGTAAACCGTGGCACCGTTGCTGCGGCAGTAGTGAAGCAGTTCGTCGTCGCTCGTCCGTTCGGCGCCCGGTATGGTTTCGCACTCGATATAGGGCGCGATGGCCGGCTGCTCGAATATCTTTCGCGCGAGCTTCAGCGCGCCCGTCATGGTGTCGCAGTCGGTCTGCGTGGCGAGGTAGTTCGGGCGGATGACCGGGTGGCGGTCCGGATCGTTGGCGGCGATGTGGATCGAGCCGACGCTCTCCGGCCGGTGCTGCCAGAAGCCGAGAGTCATGCCGGGATAGTCGTCGAGCACGCTGATGACGCCGTCCTTGTAGCTTGCGGGCGCGAAGCTGTATTGCACGTCCGGCGTCGCCACGCCCGGCATGATCCTGACCGAAGCGCTGACATTGCCGGGGGCAGCGGTGAGCAGCCCGGTCCGCGTCGTCGCGTAGCGCACGGTCTCCCAGAGCAGCGGCAGCCCCTTCGAACGCTCGTTGAAGGTGCGGATGCCCTTCGCCTTCATGCAGATGCGGGCGACATAGTGGTCCTGCAGGTTCTCGCCGACGCCGGGCAGGTGATGCACCGGCTCGATGCCGAGCGGCTTCAGCCGTTCCGCGTCTCCTATACCCGATAACTCAAGGAGTTGCGGCGAGGCGATGGATCCCGACGAGAGGATGACCTCGGCATTGGCGCGGACCTCGCGGACGGTATTGCCCTGCCGGAACACGACCCCCGCGACACGGCCGTCCTCGACAACGAGACGCTGCGCAAGCGCATGGGTCTCCACCCGAAGGTTCGTCCGGCCGTCCGTCTGGCGAAGATAGGTCCGTGCGGTGCTCTCCCGGCGGCCGTTGCGGATGGCGTGCTGGAAATAGCCCACACCTTCCTGCTCGCCGTCATTGTAGTCGCCGTTGCGCGGGATGCCG
Organism: Alphaproteobacteria bacterium; assembly: GCA_022827685.1. GTDB lineage: Bacteria > Pseudomonadota > Alphaproteobacteria > Bin95 > Bin95 > Bin95. The sequence continues at coordinate 1,143 of JAJEIH010000086.1, read as the reverse complement.
GCCTCGACGCAGGCCTCCATGAAGAGCCGCGTCAGCGGATGCTGCTCTATGGGGTCGATGACATTGATCGGACCACCCTTGCCCCGGATCTCCGGGTCGCCGCCCGCCCGGTTCTCGAACCTCTTGAAGTAGGGCAGCACCTCGTCATAGGACCAGCCGCGATTGCCGAGCTGCGCCCAGCCGTCATAGTCCTCCGGCTGGCCGCGCACGATGAGATGGCCGTTGATGGCGGACGAGCCGCCGAGCACCTTGCCGCGCGGCCAGTGGATGGCCCGGTTGCCGCTGTTCTCCTCCTTCTCCGTGGCGTAGCACCAGTTGACGGAGGTGTCGTAGAGCGTCTTGAAGAAGCCGGCGGGGATATGGATGAACGGGTTGAGGTCGCGTCCGCCCGCCTCCAGCAGAAGCACGCTGGTCTCCGGGTTTTCGCTGAGGCGATTGGCCATGACGCAGCCGGCGGACCCGGCCCCGATAACGATATAGTCGAAGCGGCTCATCCCGCCTTGCCTCCCCCGTCTCCTGTTGCGCGGCTCTATCCGCCCGACGCCCCCGGTTTGCCTGCGGCGGCGAATGCCGGATGCAGCCGTGCATCGGAGCTTACGACGGAGCGCGCCGAATTCAACAATCGGGGACCGCCCGACGCAATACCGGCAATCGCCGACCGGAACCGATGGCGGAGCCGCCGCCTCTTTCGACCTGGGGGTCGGCCAGGATTTCGGGGGCGCGCGACGTCTCCCGTCTGCTCCCCCTTCGACAGGCCCAGGGCAGGCCCCTCCATCATGCTCGAACGCCTTTCTCCATCATGCCGGGACACCCCTCTCCGTCATGCCCGACTTGTTCCGGGCATGACGATATGGAGGCATGATGGGAAGAAGACATGAGCCCAAATCGGGTCCGCCGGCATGAGATTGTCCCGACTGTTCAATGGGTTGTAAGAAAATTGCCCGATATTTCTATCTTCTGTTCCTTCATGGACTTGACTTTCAGCGAAATGGTGTAGAATAGGCATGAGAGAAAGGCGGCTCCCGGGGCCGCCTTTCGGCTTTTCTGCAGAAAGCATGGCCGGGGGCCGCAACCCCCCGGCGAGAGCGGACGGGGAAGGTGCGCCCTGCGTCTCGCGCGCGCAATCAGGCGCGCGAGCCGCGC
>JAJEIH010000003.1 GCA_022827685.1 Alphaproteobacteria bacterium | reverse complement strand
TCGGCGAGCGGAAATTCACCGGCAGGCTGATGACCCCCGAATTCAGGGCATGGCGCGAACGCCAGCACCGCCGCACCGAAGCCTCCATCGCACGCTGCCTCGACCGCGTCCGAAGCGCCGAACATGACAAAACATGACATCCCCGCCATGCCCCGCGAAGGCGGGGGAGCCAGGAACATGACAGAACATGACAGAACATGACACTTCATGACATTCCAGTGGAGTGGGCCCCCGGGGGGCGGAGCGGCGGCATGGGCTGCAATCTTCCCATGAGCCCGGAGTCGATGCCGCCGGTATGGGACAGCAGGTCTTTGACTCGCGAGGCGCATCGCATAATGTGGACGGGCACCCCGGCCGCGATGCGTCCGTTTCCGGATGCGCGCCTCTCATTCGGAGGCGCCGGCCTGCGGAGCGGCGCAACCGATACCCGGATCGGCCGCGCCGCGTCTTCGGGAGACGGGTGTCCTGCGCGCAGCCTGCGGGCCGCATGCAGGCGAGATACCGGGGCGCGCGGAGGGCATCGCCAACCGGGCCGCCCCGGCAACACCGGGCAAAAGGGAGAACGCCATGCTTCGCTCATACCTTCCACGCATCGCCACATTTGCGGGGGCCGTCGCCTTTGCCGCCGCGACGGTGATGCTCGCCGCGGCGCCGACGCCGGCCAAGGCCGAGCTGGAGAAAGTCATCATCCGGGTTTCGGTGGACCTGCCGCCGCCGCCGCATCCGACGGCCATCGCCATGGAGTGGTTCAAGGAACAGGTGGAAGCGCAATTCCCCGAGGGCAGCGAGGTGCGGAACTTCTACGCCGGCGCCCTCTACAAGGACCCCGACGCCATGACCGCCATGACCCAGGGCAACCTGGAGATGGGCTGGCTGGTCTCCGGCAAGACGGCCGCGACGGACATCTGGATGAGCATTATCGGCCAGCCCGGCGTTCTCACCACGGTCGCGGCCATCCACGACCTGGAGAACCAGGCCACCGGCAAGATGCTGCTGAACCGGCTGCGCGAGAAGCACTTCATCGAGCCGTTCGGTTTCGTCGATCTGAGCTTCGCGCTCGCCATCGCCGGCAAGGAGCGGCTGCTTGCGATGGATTCGTTCCAGGGCAAGAAGATCCGGACCTTCGCCGCCGCGGTGAACCCGGTGGTGGCCTCCTGGGGCGCCTCCCCGGTGGTCATGTCCTTCGGCGACGTGCCGAGCGCGCTCGAATCCGGCGTGCTTGACGGCGTCATCACCTCCATCGGCGGATGGCGCGCCATCACCGAGCAGACGCCCTATTACACCATCGCCGGCATCTCCACGGTGACCTTCGACAACTACTGGGTCGGCGCCAGCCAGGCGTGGTTCAACAAGCTGAACGACGAGACCCAGGCGAAGATCCGCGATCTGGTCGAGCAGGCCGTGAAGTACCAGAACGAGCTCAACTGGTGCAACGACCAGTTCGCCATAAACCAGTACAAGGCGGAGAACCCCTCGGATGTCGGCATCTACTCCGCGACTCCCGAAGAGGCGAAGCCCCTCCAGGAAGCCATCGGCAACAATGTCGCCGACTACCTCAAGGAGCGGCTGCCGGCGGAAGCGCATGAGTGGGTGGACAGGTTCCTCAAGGAAGGCCGCGAGGCCTCGGCGCGCCTCGGCCCGGGCACCGATCCGGTGGAGAGCGTCGATTGCGCCAAGCATGAGCCGGTGCTCAAGAAAGGGTAGTCCGGACATATCGGCCAAGGAGAACGGGGAGGCCCGGCGGGCCTCCCCGGCCCTGTCCCCGTGAACCGCCTCTACTACGCCTGGCGCACGTTCCAGGAGCGTTTCGTGCAGTATATCGCTGCTGCGCTCCTGCTCGTGCTGACGCTGCTGGCCGGCCTGGAGGTCATTCGCCGCTATGTCTTCGGCGTGTCCTTCGAATGGCAGCAGGACGCGGTCACCTTCGGCATTCTCGCCGGCGTGTATCTGTTCTTCGCGGTCACGCAGAGCCGCGGGGCCCACCTGCGGGTGACGATCGTGCTGATTCTGCTGCGCGAGAAGGCCGGGCGGTGGGGCCGCGTCCTGGCCGGCGTCTTCGAGATTTTCGGCGCGGCGGTCGGGCTCGCCTTCTGCGCATGGCTGGTCTGGTGGGGCCTCGAAGTCGCGGACCTGATGATCCTCCAGGAACGCAAGACCGAGAGCCTGGCCTTCCTGCTATGGCATTTCTTCGCCGTGTTCCTCCTCGGCATGGCGTTTCTCGCCGTGAGCTACGCGTTCCAGCTCTACCACCACATATGCACAATGATGGGCGGGGCCGGGCTGGAGGAGCGCTACCAGTCCCATACCGATGAAGGCTCGCTGCTCTAGATGACCCGCATATACGAGCCGCCGGGCGCCGGAAGCCCGCAAGGAGCCCTGCACGATGGGTAGTCTGCTCGCCGGCATCCTGGCGTTCCTGGGCTCGGGAGTCACCATCGGCATAGCGCTCGGCGCGGCCAGCGCGATCTACATCCTGTTCGATCCGCTGCTGGACGCGCGGGCGCTGTCCTCGGCCTTCTTCTCGTTCCTCGGCCACTACAGCCTGATGGCGGTTCCGCTGTTCATCTTCGCCGGCTTCCTCATGGAACGCACCGGCATGGTGCGCCAGCTGTTCCAGTTCGCCGAGGCCCTGGTGAGCTGGGTCATCGGCGGCTTCGGGCTGGCCACGGTCACCACCTGCGTGCTGTTCAGCGCCATCTCCGGCTCGAGCGTCGCCGTCGCCTCGGCCATGAGCCTCATCACGATCCCGGAGATGCGCAAGCGCAACTATCCGGACTGGCTGTCGGCCGGCATCGTGGCCTCGGGCGGCGGCATCGGCCTGCTCATCCCGCCGAGCCTCTCGCTCATCATCTACGGCATCGCGACGGAAACCTCGATCGTGCGCCTGTTCATGGCCGGCATAATTCCCGGCCTGATGCTGGCGGGCGGCATGTTCATTCTCATCATACTCGCCGCCTGGCGGACCAAGACCCTGAGCCGCGGCCATTTCGCCTGGGGCCCGCTGGGGCGGGCGACCGTGGGGGCGCTCCCCGGCCTCGCCATGCCGGTGCTGGTGCTGGGCGGCCTTTATGGCGGGCTGTTCACGCCGACCGAGGCCGCCGCGGCCGCATGCGGCTACGCCCTGATCTACGGCTTCATCACGGGCCGCGGCGAGTTCCTGCGCAACCTGCTGCCGACGGCGGCGCGGGCCATGAACCTGAGCGCCGTGGTGTTCTTCCTGGTCGGAAGCGTCGGGATCTTCCAGTTCGTCGCCGCCAATCAGGCATGGCCGCAGCAACTGGCCCAACTGGTCATCGAGATGCAGCTCGAGCCGCTCCCGTTCCTGTTCGGCTACATGGCGCTGCTGCTGATGCTCGGCACCTTCCTCGACGGCATCGCCATGATCCTGCTGACCGTGCCGGTCGTCTTCCCCGTGGCCACGGCGCTCGGCATCGACCCGATCCATCTGGGCATCGTGGTCACGATGGGCGTGGAACTGAGCGTCATCACGCCGCCGGTGGGCTTCAACCTCTACGCGGTCAGCGGCATCGCCCAGATTCCCATCCAGACCGTGCTGCGCGGGGCGATGATCTTCTTCGTGTCCGATTTCATCGTGACCCTCATCATCATCCTGGTGCCCGAGCTTTCCACCTGGCTGCCCAGGGTGCTCGGCGGCGCCTCGCCTTTCGGTTAGGGACGCCCCGGGCCGGTCACGCGCGGTCGAAGGAGAAGGTTTCGATTTCCTCCGTGTCGATGCGCGCGACGGTCAGGCGTCCGGGTTCGGGGCGGTCGTAGTGGATGCCGGTGTCGATCCCGAGCACGTTTGCCCGCCAAAAGGGCTCGTGGAGCGAGGTATGGCCGGTGAGCACGGCGCGCACGCCGTCCACGGCGCCCTGCCATTCATCGCCGCTCTCGCCGATATAGGGGTCCGTGCGGCCGTAATAGATGCGGCTCCAGAGCGCCCGCGCGCGGGTGACATGGCCTGACGGTCCCGCGTCTTCGAGCGCGTCCTCCAGTTCCCGCCAGGACCGGCATACGGGGCAGGCATGGACGAGGCCGATTGGGCCGAACCGGGTCTCGACCCGCGCGCAGAAGGGCAGGACCCTGAGCATGTCGATCCAGGCGCGCGCGCTGTCTTCGGGGCCTCGCTCATGCCACCAGCCGCCGCCGTTCATCCGCCAGAGGCCCCAGGCGCCGCCCGCCCTGCGCAGCCCGCCGGGCGGCGGCAGGGGCGAGGAGGCGAGCGCCTCCAGCATCATCTGCTCGTGATTGCCGCGGACCACGAGGTCGAAACGGGCCGACGGGTCCCGGCCCGCGATCCATGTCCCGGCCTCGAAGGAGTCCGGTCCGCGGTCGATCAGGTCGCCGAGCGAGAACAGCCGGTCGCCTTCCCCGAATTCCAGCCCGGCCAGCGCCCGGCGCAGCGTCGCGAAATGGCCGTGGACGTCGCCGACAACCAGATCGCGGCCGTTGCGGTTCGGCCCGAGTCTCACGCTGAGCGCCGCGCCGGGCGGAGAGAAGCTGTCGAGTCTCACGGGGCCGCCGCCTTTCCTTCTGCCGGGGAAGCGGAACATAGGGCAGCCCGGGCGGGAGGCCAGCGCCGAAGTCCGGTATTCCGGCCGGGTGCGGCGCCGCCGGACGGGCGCTATGCTGGACGGGCGCACGATGCCCGGAGACGACGCCCGTGAGACCCTATTCCGCTGCCGCCGGATGGCGCGAAGAGCCGCGCTATCCCGACCCGCTGATCGAAATCCTGGACCCGCGCTTCGAGCGCTACCGCATCTTCAGCGCGGCCGTGGAACGGCTCTGGACGGGATGCCGCTGGGCCGAGGGGCCGGTCTGGTTCGGCGACGGGCGCTACCTGCTCTGGTCCGACATTCCGAACAACCGCATCCTGAAATGGGAGGAGGAAACAGGGCGGGTCTCCCTCTGGCGCCGCCCCACCGACTTCGCCAATGGCCACACCCGCGACCTGCAGGGCCGGCTGGTGACCTGCGAGCATGGCGGGCGGCGCGTCACGCGCACGGAATATGACGGCAGCGTCACCGTGCTGGCCGACAGCTGGCAGGGGAAGCGCCTCAACTCGCCCAATGATGTCGTGGTGAAGTCGGACGGTTCCATCTGGTTCACCGACCCGCTTTTCGGAATCCTCGGCGATTATGAGGGCCACAAGTCCGAGAGCGAGACGCCTATGGCCGTCTATCGCCTCGACGGCGCAACCGGGGACATGCGCATCGTCGCCGATGACATCGCGGGGCCGAACGGGCTCTGCTTCTCCCCGGACGAGAGCATCCTCTACATCGTCGAGTCGCGCGGCGAGCCGACCCGCAAGATCCTCGCCTACGATGTGGGCGGCGACGGCGCGCTGTCGGGCCGGCGCGTGGCCATCGACGCCGGGCCCGGCGGCACGCCCGACGGCATGCGCGCCGATATCGACGGCAATCTCTGGTGCGGCTGGGGCATGGGTTCGGCCGAGCTCGACGGCGTGATGGTGTTCGCCCCGGACGGCGCGCCCATCGGCCGGATCGCCCTGCCGGAACGCTGCGCCAATGTCTGTTTCGGCGGCGCCAAGCGCAACCGGCTGTTCATGGCGGCCAGCCGGTCGCTCTACGCGGTCTATGTCAACACGCAGGGCGCGCACCACGTCTGACCGGCGCGGCCATGCTTGAGGCGCTGGACGGCGTCTCGGCGGCCGGGCTGGCGGTTGCCGGCGGGGCGGCTGTCGCCGGCGGGCTCGTCAGGGGGTTCACCGGCTTCGGCGGGGCGCTGGTGATGGTGCCCGTGCTGAGCCTGGTGCTGGGGCCGGGCGCGGCGCTGGCCGCGGTCTGCGCCTCCGGCGTGCCGGTCATCCTGCAATTGCTGCCGGCGGCGCTGCGCCACGGCGAACGCGGCTTCGTGCTGCCCTTTGCAGCCGCCGCCTTCGCGGCTGCGCCGGCCGGAACCTGGGTCCTGGTCGCGGTCCCGCCCGCCGCCATGAAGATCGCCATATCGCTCGCCGTGCTGGCGATGACGGCAATGATGGCCTGGGGCTGGCGCTTCCCCGCCCGCGCCGGCGCCGGCGTGATGGCGGCGCTCGGCGCGGCCGCCGGCCTTGTGCAGGGCGCAACGGGCGTCGGCGGGCCGCCGGCCGTCGCCGCCGCGCTCGCCCGGCACGGTTCCCCGGAAACCCAGCGCGGCAATGTCATCGGCGCGGTCTCCGCACTCGGCCTCTGCGCGGCGATTCCCTACTGGTTCCACGGCCTGTTCACCCTGGAGGCGCTGGCCGTCGCCGTCGTGATCCTGCCGGCGTATCTCGGCGCCACCTGGGCAGGCATCCGGCTTTTCGCGGGCCGTGGCAAGGCCTGGTACCGCCGCGCGGCGCTCGCCGTGCTGGCGGCGGTCGGCCTTGCCACGCTCGCCTTCGCGCTGCATGACTACGGCCCGGCGGCAGGATAAGGAGGGCGCATCTCGTGACCGTCACCATCTGGCACAATCCGCGCTGCAGCAAGTCGCGGCAGACGCTGGCGCTGCTGCGCGAGCGCGGCGTCGAACCGCAGATCGTCGAATATCTGAAGACGCCGCCCGCAGCCGAGGAACTCGAAGCGGTGCTGGACAAGCTCGGCATGGAGCCGCGCGACCTGATGCGCCGCAAGGAGGCGGCCTACCGCGACGCCGGCCTCGACGATCCCGAGCTCGGGCGCAGGCAACTGGTTGAGGCGATGGCGGCGCACCCGGTGCTCATCGAGCGGCCGGTGGTGCTGGCGCAAGGGAAAGCCGCGCTCGGCCGTCCGCCGGAGAATGTGCTCGCGATCCTGTAGCGCTCAGGTCTCGTTCATCCGGAGCGCGGCGATGAAGGCGCTTTGCGGGATGTCCACCTTGCCGAAGGTGCGCATCCGCTTCTTGCCCTCCTTCTGGCGGTCCAGCAGTTTTCGTTTCCGCGTCACGTCGCCGCCATAGCATTTGGCGGTCACGTCCTTGCGCATGGCCGAGATGGTCTCGCGCGCGACGATGCGGCCCCCGACCGCGGCCTGGATCGGGATCTTAAAGAGTTGGCGCGGAATCAGCTCCTTCAGCCGCTCGCAGAGCTGGCGGCCCCGGCCTTCCGCGCGCATCCGGTGGGTGATGCAGGCCAGCGCATCCACCGGCTCGTGGTTCACCAGCAGCGAGAGCTTCACAAGGTCGCCCTCGCGATAGTCCTCGATCCGGTAGTCGAAGCTGGCATAGCCGCGGCTCAGCGACTTCAGCCGGTCGTAGAAGTCGAACACCACCTCGTTCAGCGGCAGCTCATAGACCACCATGGCGCGGTTGCCGACATAGGTGAGTTCGCGCTGGATGCCGCGGCGCTCCTCGCAAAGCTTGAGGATGCCGCCCAGATACTCGTCCGGCGTGAAGATCGTGGCGGCGATCCAGGGTTCCTCGATATGCGAAATCTGCGCGGGGTCCGGCATGTCGGCCGGGTTGTGCAGCAGGTCCGTGCCGCCGTCGATGCGGTGGACCCGATAGACGACGCTCGGCGCCGTCGCGATCAGGTCGAGGCCGAATTCGCGGTCGAGCCGCTCCTGCACGATCTCCAGATGCAGCAGGCCGAGGAAGCCGCAGCGGAAGCCGAAGCCGAGCGCCGGCGAGTTCTCCGGCTCGTATTCGAAGCCGGCGTCGTTCAGGCGCAGCTTGGCGAGGCTCTCCCGCAGGAACTCGAAGTCGGCCGAGTCGGTCGGGAAGAGCCCGCAGAACACCACCGGCAGGCTCGGCTGGAAGCCGGGCAGCGGCTCCGGCGCGGGCTTGCGGTCGTCCGTGATCGTGTCGCCCACCTGGCAGTCGGCCACGGTCTTGATGGCCGCGCTCACATAGCCGATCTCGCCAGGGCCGAGCCGGTCCGCCTTCTGCCGCTTCGGCGTGAAGACGCCCACCTCGTCTATGTCATAGGCCGCGCCCGTCGCCATGAGCCGCATCTTCACGCCGCGCCTGAGCTCGCCCTCCCGGACGCGGACCAGCGCGATCACGCCGAGATAGCGGTCGTACCAGCTGTCCACCACCATGGCCCGGACATGCCCGTCGCCCGCGACCTCCGCATCGGGCGGCGGCAGGCGCGCGGCGAGCGCTTCCAGCAGCGCGGGGATACCGTCGCCGGTCTTGGCCGAGCACAGCACGGCGTCGCCCGCATCGATGCCGACCACATCCTCGATCTGGCTGCGGACGCGCTCCGGGTCGGCGGCGGGAAGGTCCACCTTGTTGAGCGCGACGACGATCTCGTGGTCGTTGTCCACGGCCTGATAGACATTGGCGAGCGTCTGCGCCTCGACGCCCTGGGTCGCGTCCACGACCAGCAGCGAGCCCTCGCAGGCGGCGAGCGAGCGGTTCACCTCATAGGCGAAATCGACATGGCCCGGCGTGTCGATGAGGTTGAGCGAATAGGCCCGGCCGTCTTCGCCCTCATAGTCGAGGCGCACCGTCTGCGCCTTGATCGTGATGCCGCGCTCGCGCTCCAGGTCCATATTGTCGAGCACCTGGTCGCGCATCTCGCGCTCGGTCAGCCCGCCGCAGGTCTGGATCAGCCGGTCAGCCAGGGTCGATTTGCCGTGGTCGATATGGGCGATGATGGCGAAATTGCGGATATGCGCGGTGTCGGTCATGGCGGCGCGGTATAGCAACGGTCCCGGCGCGCAACAAGCTGGCGGCGTTCGTTGGAGGGGAGACCGGCCGGAAGTGATGAGATGTCATGTTTTGTCATGGCCACCGCCGGAGATGTCATGTTTTGTCATGGTCCGCTGCGCCTCCGGCGCCGTCGCCGTCCGTCCGTATCCCGCATGCCGTTCCTCCGTCGCGTTCCGTTCCGCTCCGTTCCGTTCGCCCCCGCCGGTCCGGCCGGCAGGCGGGACCCTGTTTCGCGCGTATCGCGCCCGCCTGCGCCCGTACGCGGGCGCGCGATTGCGCCGGCGCGGCTTGCGCGCCTGATTGCGCGCGAGCCGCAGGGCGCACCTCCTCTGTCATTACCGGCCGCCCCCTGTCCCTGTCCGTCCCTCCCTCGTCATGCCCGGACCCGCCTGCCCCCGCGAAGGCGGGGGATCCGGGGGGCCGGGGCATGACGGGGAGAGGCATGGCGGCAAGGGGCATGACGGTGCGGGATGTGTCATGGAGTGTCATGTTCCTCCTGTTTTCCCGTTCTGTTTTTCCGATACCGGTCCTTGCTTCCGCTCCCGTCCCGTTCCGGCCGCCGGGGTGAGCCGTGTCATGTTTTGTCATGGCCGCCGCCGGAAATGTCATGTTTCGTCATGGTCCGCCGGGCCTCCGGCTCCGGTGTCGCCTGTCCGCATCCCGCATGCCGTTCCTCCATCGCATTCTGTTCCGTTCCGTTCGCCCCGCCGCCGGCCCGACCGGCAGGCGGGACCCTGTTTCGCGCGTATCGCGCGCGCCCCCGCGCGGGCGGGCGGGCGCGCGTTTGCGCCGGCGCGGTTTGCGCGCCTGATTGCGCGCGCGAGACGGCGGACGCACGTCTCCCGTCCACTCACGCCGGGGCTTTTTTCGGCCCCAGCCGCTCTCCTGCGCAGAAACGCCAAAGGCGGCCCCGGAAGCCGCCTTCTCTCTACCGTCACCGTACCACACGTTTGCCAGATGTCAAGCCCCGGAATGGGCACAATATGAAATTGTTCCGGTATTTCTCTGGAAATCGAGCCGGGAAACCGGGGTTCACGCGTCCGCGTCGTTGTCCCGCGACGCCACGAAGATAAGGACCAGGAATGTCAGCAGGGCGAGGTTGAAGGCGGTGGGCTTGGCGTTCCATTCCGGGGACTGCCACATCAGGAACCATTCGTTCGCGACGATGAGGAAGAGGCCGAACCAGATGAAGGCCCCGAGACCGAGGCCCGCCAGCGCCGGGGCCTTGGCGGCGTGGAACAGGTGCGGCTCCCGGAGCCGGGACAACAGGCGGACGCCGCCAATCCAGCAGAGCAGCGCAGCCGCCGCCTGCAACGCGATGATCGCGATATAGGCGGCGTGATGGAGCGCAGGCGAATGGACCGCCCGCCACATTGACGCCTCGCTACGGAAGGTCGTGTCCATGGTCATCACATGGGTGACGAAGCCGAGATTGGCCCCGTAGTCCGTCACATTGTCGAATGCCACGAGCGAGAGATAGGCGGCCATGAGCAGCACCGCCCCGGCCTTGGCGGTTCTGGTGAACATTGCGGCTCCTCCTCTCCGGGTGCGTCGGCAACCGCGCCGTCGGTTACGCGGCGATTCTGGCGTCGGGCTCGCCGGCGTCCAGCGCGTTCATCCAGGCGAGGCAGAGGTCGCGGGAGCGGTAGCTGGCCCAGGCCTTGCGCTCCTGCTTCTCGACGATGGGGAAGGTGGAGTAGATGTAGCTGATGTCGTCGCGGTCGGTGACGCCGTAGAGGTGGAAATAGAGCGCATCGAGCTTCGCGCGCAGCATCAGCCGCCGGTCCGGGTCCCAGCGGAAGGGCGGCAGGACTTCGCCCGCCTCGTCCACATGGCCCATGTCGCGGGCGAAGGGCGCCATGTCATGCGCCGTGTAGGTCAGCTCCAGCACCGCCTCGCGCACGATCTCCACCGCCGTCTTCGGCCCGAAGCGCACCGCCTCGTAACGCTCCGGCGGCACGACGGGGAGTTGTTCGAGGATGAAAAGGTTGAGGGTTTGGCCCTGCACCTTCCGGCGCGCTACGAAGTCGAAAACTATGGCATTGAGATTCGCCACCAATAGCCACTCAATGCGGTCCGGCGTCTCCGGTTTCAGGATGGGCAGCTTGTTGCCGAATCCGACCGCCGGAAACAGCGCGGCGATAACCGTTCTCATATTGGTAGGCGAGGTAATCTCCTTGAATCCTAGAACCCAGCCGGCTTGCGGCGACTGCCCGCACTCGGACTCCGGTACCCAGAATTGCGGAGTTGGCACCCAGTCCGGGCTCTGGCGTTGCGCAAGCGTTGCCCGCTCCGGCTGTGCAGGCCGGTGAAGATTGTCGGGATTGATCTTGACACCGGCGGCCCGGTGATCGAACGCCTGCGCCATCATGCCCTGATAGAGCGGCACCCACTCGCCGGAAGGGCTGTCGAAGCGGTTGCTGCTTATCGGCCAAGCACCCTCTTTCTCCTCCAGTTCCGCGCGGGTGCGGAACAGCCCCGAATCATTCGACATGTCGAACATGCGCGTATAGGCGACCGGCCATGTCTTCGCAGGCGTATCCGACGACCGGTCCACCAGCACGGGCAAGCGGCCGTAAATCGCGGTGGTGAGTTCCGCGTCGCGACGCGAGCGGAAAATCGGCGCGGTGCCGGTGTTGGGATTAACGCGGGCGAAATCGGCAGCGGTTAGAGCGAAACGTCGATTGCCGTCCGCCAGTGTCGCCGTGTCATGCAGGAACACGGCGTATTGCGTAGCCTCGCCCAGCGGCGATGGACTGGAGACGAAAACACAGAATTTAAAGCGGCTGTCGACATCCGGGAAGAAGCCCTTCCGATTCTCGAAATCGTAGAACGCCCTCAGCCGTCCTCGCGTCGCCACGCCCTTGAAGAACGAGACTGCCGTCATGTCAGAAGCAATGCCGGAGGGCACGAGCAAGCCAACCATGCCGTCCGGTTTCACGAGCGCCATGGCCCGTTCAACGAACAACGTATACAGGTTCATTTCGCCACATGACAGCAAGGGGTAGTCACCGCTCCGGGCCATGCGGATTGCATTGTCGGCCCGCTCTTGCGCCTGCTGAAATTCGTCGGCCAGCGGATCGCCTCGCTCCCTTAACGCGGCGACCATGCGTCTGCGGTCGGCGGAGCGCTGGGCCAGCGCAATGCTGAGCCGCCTGGAGGCGAACCATTCTACCGGCTCGATCCTCATCCGCTCCCAGGGCGGGTTGCCGATCACGGCGTCGAAGCCGCCATCGGGCCGGTCGTTCGCCAGATGCTCCCAGACGCCGGGGAAGGAGACCTGCCAGTTCAGGAACCGCTCCTCCGCCGCCAGCGTCCGCGCCCGCTCCAGCAGCGCGGCAAAGCGTTTGGCCTGCTCCGTCCCGTTTTCGGGAACCGTCCCGTCCTGCGCAATTTCCAGAGGGTCGCCGAACCGGCCGTCGAAGAAGGCGTGGAGCGCCGCCTTGTCCTCCTTGCCGCGAAGGTCCAGCCAGTCGAAGGCGTGGACCAGCGACAGGAAGCGGTCCAGCGGGCGGATCTTCGCCTCGGCGTCGGCCCACTCCTCTGCCGATTGCCGCGCCTCGGCGAGTTCGGCGTCGGCGAGCGCCTCCACCGCCTTCATGCTGTTGGCGGCTGCAAGCACGGCCTGCGCCGGCGCGTTCAGCAGCGGCCCGGCGCCGTGCGCCTTCGCGCGGTCCATGCCGGCGCGCACCGAGAGGCCGAACAGGCTGTCGCCGCAGCGCAGATGGTGGTCGAGGAAGGAGAGCGGCGCGCCCACGGTGAAGCTGTGCAGCCAGAGCGAGAGCTTGGCGAGCTCCACCGCCATCGGGTTCTTGTCCACGCCGTAGATGCAGCGCTTGAGCACCATGCGCTTCACGATATGGCGGTCGTCCAGCCGCGCCCGGTCCACCTGCCATTTGTGCTCGCCGGCATTTGCGAGCACGGTGTTGCGGACCGCCTCGATGCTCTCCGCCAGCGGCGATACGTAATCCCCGGCGAGCGCGGCGGCCTCCGCCATCTCCACCAGCACCCGGTCCGCCAGCCAGTCCGCGAGGTTGACGAGGAAATGGCCGGAGCCCATGGCCGGGTCGCAGATTTTCAGATCCAGCAGCCGCATCGCAGGGTCCAGCCGGCGCAGTTCGGCCGGCCGCGCTCCCGCCTCGACGGCCTCGCTGAACGCCTCCCGGCGCGCGTCCGCCAGCGGGCCGACGGCCTCCCGGACGATCAGCCCGACAAGGTCGTCGGGCGTGTAGTAGCTGCCCGACAGCTTGCGCGCGAACATGCCGGGCCGGACGGCGATGCTCCCGTCCGCCTCGCGTGCAAGTTCGTATTCCAGCAGCCGTTCGTAGATGGAGCCGAGCTGCTGGACGCTGAGGTCGCGGAAATTGATGTAGCGCCGGTCGCCGGCGACATTGAGGAAGCAAAGCCGGTCGATGATCTCGGCGACATCCTTGTTGCGCAGCCGGATGCGCCCCAGCAGCGGCGTTTGCCCGGCCTCGAACAGCCCGCCGTCGTAAGGCGGCAGGCCCACGGAGTCGTCGCCCTCGTCTATCGCCCGGCAAAGCTCGTCGATATCGCCCCAGTAATTCGCGGCGCGGGTCGAGAAGACGGCGCCTGCCTCCTTCTGCTGCCGGACCTTCTCGCGCAGCCCGCGCAGCGCAAAGGGGCTGTAGCGGGAGTCCGCGACGGGCAGAAGGCCCCGGTCCTCCGCGTAGAGGAGGAACATCAGCCGGTAGAGCAGCACCAGCGCGGCGTTGCGGACTTCCGCGAGCGGCGCTTCCGGGGCCTCGCGCGCCACCGCCTGAGCCAGCCTCGGGAACACCTCGTCGAACACCAGCCCCGACAGGTCCCCGGCCAGCTTTGCCTCGTAGCGCCGGCCCTCGTCTATGGCGCGCCGGTGGAAGGTGTCCCAGCCCTCCGGGCCGGGAAGGAACGACTCGCGCCGGAACATGAGGAGGAACAGGCGGAGCAGGCGGCGTTCGGCCTTCTCCCGTTCCCCGTCCGCCGCCGCCGCGCCGAACAGGCCGTCGTCGAGGCCGGTCACGCCGAGCGCCGCCGCAAGGTCGATCTCGAAGAATTGCTCCGACACCGACTGCGCGCCGGACCAGTAGAGCCGCCACAGCTTGCCGTTGGTGAGGATGCCCCAGCGCAGCCTGCCGCCGGTGGCGACGGCGGCACGGTCCAGATAGCCGAGCAACTAGGTCGCGGGCGTGGCGGCTCCGGCGTCGCGGCGGTCCAGCGGCGCCTGCCAGCGCTTGAGTTCCGCGAGCGCGAGGCCGAGCCCGTAACGCTCCGCCGCGTCGTGGACCCTGTTGGCCTGCGCCTTCGCGGCGGCGTCGGCGAACAACAGCGCGTCCGGCGTCATGTGGCGCGAAAGCGGCTGCTGGCGGATGTGCTCGGTCCAGCCGAGCTTCTCCAGAACGGGCCAGATCAGGTCGTCTTCGGTCTGCGCCTCATTGGGCCGGTCCGCCACGGGGAAGGTGGCGAAGACCTTGCGGAGTTCCGCCGCGAGACGGTCCAGTTCCGCTTCCTCCAGGCCCTTCCACTCCGGCATCCCCTCGATGGAATTTTCGAGGAAGTCCCTGGCGAACAGCGCGCCCCCGACTGCATTCGTCAAAGACATATGCATG
Organism: Alphaproteobacteria bacterium; assembly: GCA_022827685.1. Taxonomy (GTDB): domain Bacteria; phylum Pseudomonadota; class Alphaproteobacteria; order Bin95; family Bin95; genus Bin95. The sequence goes on along the minus strand of JAJEIH010000003.1, from coordinate 19,600 downwards.
CTTCCCCGCTCGACGGCGCGGCGAGATTGCCGGGCGGACGACGCTTCGGCAAGGGCAACGCCGTCGCAATCGAATCCCTGTGTGCGTGTTGCCTAACCACTGCTGCCTTCGGGCCCGGTAAGCAGGCGGCGGAGGATCTTGCCGACGGGGGATTTCGGGATTTCGTCGATGAACACATAACGGCGGGGGCGCTTGAAGTCCGCGAGCGCGCTTGCCTTGCAGTGGGCGTCGAGCGTCTCGGCCGTCGCCTCGCCGGCGGGCACGACGAAGGCGGCGACGATCTGGCCCCAGCGCTCGTCCGGCAGGCCGGCGACGGCGACTTCCGCGACCGCCGGATGCAGGGAGAGCACACTCTCGATCTCCACCGGCGAGACGTTTTCGCCGCCGGTGACGATCATGTCGTCCACGCGGCCGGTGACGAACAGGTCCCCGTCCTCGTCCAGCCGGCCGGTGTCGCCGGTGCGGTACCAGCCATCGCGGAGCGCGCGGGCATCCGCATCCGGCCGCCGCCAGTAGCCCTCGAAGGCCTCGTCGCTGGCAAGCACCGCCAGGATTTCCCCTTCCTCGCCGGGCGCGGCGTCGCGCGCGTCATCAAGGCTTCGCACCCTGATGCGCTGGTTGAGCCCCGCCCTGCCCGCCGAGCCCGGCTTGGCCGGCGCGTCCGGGCAGACGGTGAAGGTGTAGATTTCCGAGGAGCCGTAGTGGTTTACGAAGAGTTCGGGCCGGAAGGCGGCGTCGAGCCTTTGCAGGAGGTCGTCCGTCATCGACGCGCCGGCGAAGCCGAGCTTGCGGACCGACCGCACCCGCTCGCGCGAGAAGGCCGGATGCGCCAGCAGGTCGTGATAGAGCGTCGGCGCGAGATAGAGCGCGGTGACGCCCTCCGCCTCGATCAGGTCGAGCGCGGCGCCCGGATCGAAGCGCGGCTGGCAGACAAAGACGCCGTCCACCAGCGCCGAGGCCAGCAGCGAGCGCACGCCCATGGTGTGGTAGAGCGGCATGACGCCGAGCGCGACCTCGCCGGGCGCGTAGCGGTTCTGCGCGACATGGGCGATGGCGGCGGCCCGCTCCGCACGGTGGCGGCGCGGCACGCCCTTCGGCCGGCCGGTCGTGCCGGAGGTGTAGAGCATCACCGACCAGTCCTCCGCCGAGGCGGCCGGGGTGGCGGCCGGGCCCTGCAACAGGGCGTCCAGCGCCGGCCCGGTCCCGACGCGCCGGATCGCCTGCGCGCGGGGCGAAACAGCAACGGCCGGGGCGGCCTCCGGCCCGAAGACCACCGTGTCGGCCCCGGCGTCGGCGAGGCAGTAGTCGATCTCCTCGCCCTTGAGCCGCCAGTTGAGCGGCACGATGAGCCTGCCGGAAAGCTGGCAGGCCCAGTGCAGGGTCGCAGCGTCGAGCGTGTTCTGGAGCACGGTCGCGATCCGCCGGCCTTCGAGGCCGCCGGCGAGCCGGAGCGCACGGTCGAGCCATGCCCCGTAGGTCAGCCTGTCCGCGCCGGCGACCACGGCCAGCCGGTCCGGCGCCCGCTCGGCGGCCTGTAGCAGCGCGGTACCGACATCAAGCATCGGCGGCGTCCAGCGCGGCGGCGACGATGGGGGTGTAGCCCGTGCAGCGGCAGAGATGGCCGCTCAGCACCTCCCGCACCTCCTGCTCCGTCGGACGGGGCCGCTCGCGGAGGAAGGCGGTCAGGCTCATCAGGATGCCGGCCGTGCAGAAGCCGCACTGCAGCGCGAAATGGCGGCGGAAGGCGGCGTGCAGCGGGCCTTCCTCCAGCCCCTCCACCGTCACCACCTCCGCGCCCTCGCACTGGACGGCAAGCGCCAGGCAGGACCGCGCCGGCCGGCCGTCGATCAGCACGGTGCAGGCCCCGCAGACGCCGTGTTCGCAGCCGACATGGGTGCCGGTCAGGCCGAGCGTGTGGCGCAGGAAGTCGGAGAGCAGCAGGCGCGGTTCTGCCGCCGCTTCGACGGCCTCGCCGTTCACCGTCATGTGCGGCATGCGAGCGCCTCCTCCACCGTCGCCCGGCCGATGCGCGCCACCAGCCGGCGGCGGTAGGCGGCATCGGCGTGGAAGTCGTCGCGGGCGTCGATGGCGTCCGGGTCGAAGGCGAGGCCGTCCAGCACGACCGGCGTGTCGGCCACGCCTCCGACGGCGAGCCTGACACCGTCGCCGTCGGCCACCGCCGCGAAGGCCGCGAGCGCGAAATCGCCGTGCCGGAGCGCAACCTCGCGGAAGGCGTAGCCGGCGCGCGGGTCCGGCGGCGGCAGCTCGACCGCGGCAATCAGCTCGTCCTCCTCCCGCGCGGTCATCAGCGGCCCCTCGAAGAAGTCGATGGCCTCCAGGACCCGCTCGCCGCGCGCCGAGGCGAGATGGACCCGCCCGCCGAGCGCGACAAGGCAGAGCGGCAGTTCCGCCGCCGGGTCAGCGTGCGCGACCGAGCCGCAGAAGGTGCCCCGGCTGCGGGTCTGGTAGTGCCCGACATGCGGCAGGGCAAGGTCGATGAGCGGGTGCAGGCCGGCAAGCTCCGCCTGGCGGACGGCCGCGCCCACCCGGAGCCCGCGCCCGCGAAGCTCGGGAAGATGCGCGATGTCCACCAGCAGGTCCGGCCGCGCGAGCCGCATGTTCAGCATCGCCACCAGCGACTGGCCGCCGGCAAGCGCCATCGCGCCGTCGGAGCCCAGCGCCTCCAGCGCTTCGCCGAGGCTCGCGGGGCGCAGATAGTCGAAGGGCGCGGGCTTCACGGGATGAGCGCCGCGACGCGGGCGGGCGTCAGCGGCAGTTCCAGGTCGTCCGCGCCGAGCGCGTCCGCCACCGCATTGGCGATGCAGGGAGGCGCGCTCATGGCGTTGCCCTCGCCGATGCCCTTGGCGCCGAGCGGGGTGAAGGGGGACGGCGTTTCGAGATGCAGGATCTCCGGGTCCGGCGTCTCGCAGGCGGTCGGCGGCGGATAGTCGGCGAAGGTGCCCGCGAGCGGCTGGCCCGCCCCGTCATAGACGAAGGCCTCGAACAGCGCCGCGCCGACCGCATTGGAGAGGCCGCCGCGCACCTGCCCGTCGGCCATCGGGCGGTGGAGCAGGCGCCCGGCGTCGTGCGCGGTCACATAGCGGTCTATGCGGACCCGCCCGGTATCGGCATCCACCTCCACGCCGCATATGTCGAAGATGAAACCGTAGGCGGCGGAGCCGTTGATGCGGTCCTCCGCGTCGGGGGGCCCGAGCTCCGGCGGGGTCCAGAACTCGGTCGCCCGCAAGGCCGGCTCGACGCCCTGCGGCAGCGTGCCGGGCGACCAGTGTGCAAGGCCCGCGAGGCGCGCGAACGGCACCTCCTTGTCAGGTCCCGCCCCGACCGTGCCGCCCTCGAAGCGGATGTCCTCCAGCGGCAGGTCGAGCCGTGCTGCGGCCAGCCGGGCCAGCCGGTCGCGCAAGGTCCCGGCCGCGCGCCAGGCGGTGCCGGCGACGGCCGGCGCGAAACGGCAGGAATAGTTGCCGGCGGCGATGGACCAGGCGTCCCTTGCGCTGTCGAACTCCGCCACGACCCGGATGTCGCGGGACGCAAGGCCGAACGCGCCGGCCACCACCTCCGCCAGCACGGTGCGGTGCCCCTGGCCCTGCGGGATGGAATCGGCGGTGACGGTGACGCCGCCATGCGGGTCGATGGCGACGGTGGCCGCGGCGAGCGCGCCGTTTTTGAGCCCGCCCGCGAGGCGATCCTCATGCTCCAGCACCGTGGTGATGTAGCCCATGTTGGAGACGGTCGGCTCCACCGCCGCGGCCATCCCGACGCCGTAGAGCCGCCGCTCGGCGCGGGCTGCCGCGCGGCGGGTCCGGAGGTCTTCCAGTGCAGGCTTGGCGAGGTCGATGACCGCGCCGAAATCGCCGGAATCGTAGAGCGCGCCGGATGCCGTCCGGTAAGGCACCGTCTTCACGAGGTTGCGCCGCAGCACCTCCAGCCGGTCGAGGCCCAGCCCGTCGGCGATGCGGTGCATCAGCCGCTCCAGCGGGAAATAGACCTGCGGGCCGCCGAAGCCGCGATTGAGGCCGCTCGGCGTCTTGTTGGTGACGACGATGCTGTTCTCGACTTCGAGGTTGGGGATGTCGTAGGCCCCGGTCATCGCGCCGTGCATCCGGTAGAGCGTCGCGGGCTCCGGCGCCTTGATGTAGGCGCCGCAGTCTTCCAACTGCCGGTAGCGCAGCGCCGTCACCCGGCCATCGGCCATGACGGCGGCCTCCAGCCGCGTTTCGCGGTTGGTGGCGGAGCCTGCGGCGGTCAGGTGCTCCAGCCGGTCCTCGATCCATTTCACCGGCCGGCCGGCAAGCCGGGCGACGGCGGCCATCAGCACGATATAGGGCGCGAGCCCCTGCTTGATGCCGAAGCTGCCGCCGGAATCGGGCGGGGTGCGCAGGCGCAGCCGGTTGGCCGGCACGCCAAGCGCCGCCGCCATCACCGGATGCAACGCCAACGGCCCCTGGAAGGGCGCCGTCACCTCGAAGGCGCCGGCGTCGGGGTCCCAGGCGGCGATCAGGCCGAAACACTCGATGGGCGTGACGGCGCTGCGCGGATAGCGCACCTCGATGGCGAAGCGGCGGTCGGCGGCGGCGAAGGCGCCTTCCGGGTCGCCATAGGAGAAGCGCCGCCGGTTCGCGAGATTGGTGCCGGCGGCCTCGTGCAGCAGCGGCGCGCCTTCGGCTATCGCCGCCGAGGGCGAGACGACGGCCGGCAAGGGATCGTACTCGACCTCCACCAGTTCCAGCGCGTCCTCGGCCCGGTAGCGGTCCTCCGCCAGCACGACCGCGACCGGCTCGCCCACATAGCGCACCTTGTCGGTCGCGACGGGGAAGTGGCGCATGGGCGTGCGCAGCGCCGCGATGAAGGGCCTGAGGCCGGCGGCGATGTCCGGTCCGGCGAACAGGCGCACGCCCGCCGGCGCGGTTATGGGGCCCAGCCGCGCATGGGCATGGGGCGAGCGCAGGATCGCGGCATGGAGCGTGCGCGGCGGCACGGGCAGGTCGTCGATGAACCGCCCCCTGCCGCCGAGCAACGCCCGGTCCTCCACCCGCTCGCCGCCTGTCACGCCGCGTTCCGTCCCGTCATCGCCGTTCCTGTTTAGGCCCGCGCCGGCAGGCGGTAAAGCACCCGTCCCGATGCCGCCTACGCAGCGCCCCCGTCCTTCTCCCGCAGCATGCGCTCGGCGAGGCGGCGGGCGTCTTAGCGGGTTTCCGGGCCGATGGCGTCGGCGAGCTTGTGGGACGACGCCACGGTGAGGCTGCCCCGGAGCGCCACCAGGCCGGCGCGCGCGGCAAAGGCGCTCTCCTCTTCCTCCCCGTGCGGGCCGCCCATCTGCTTCAAGCAGAAGCGCGACTCGTTCCGCATGGGGAAGCGCCGGGCCGGTCTCGGTCATCGGCTGCCTGCCGCCTCCGGGTCGCCCCTCGCTTCACGGGGTAGCAGCCGGGCGGACCTTCGAACGAGATGCAATCGGGACAGAGAACTATGCTATAATGTTACGAACGAAACAGGCTTCGGCGTCTTCGGTACCGTAAGCCCGTTGCTGTCGCCATGGCTGGCATATCGGAGACTTGAGCAAAAGCGGGCAAGGTGACCGAAACTCCATTGCTGGGAACGCAACAGCTTTCAGCATCCATTGGGGAGGCTTTCCGTGAATTTCATCCGAAAGACGATGGTTCTTTTTTCTCTCTGCGCGCTCCTGGCCCCCCACGGGCTGCGCGCGCAGGATCTGACCGTTGTGGTGAGTGTCAAGCCGATTCATTCCCTCGTCGCCGGGGTGATGGGCGACACCGGCAAGCCGGTATTGCTGCTCAAGGGCGCGGCTTCGCCCCACACCTACCAGATGCGCCCGTCGGAGGCCCGGAGCCTGAACCAGGCGAAGCTGATCGTGTGGATAGGCGAGAACATGGAGACCTTCCTCCACCGCGCCATCGAGAATCTCGGATCCGGAGCCACCGTCGTGACCGTTCACGAGACGCCCCGGATGCGCTTGCTCAAAAACCGCGAAGGCGGGATATGGGAAGAGGACGACCATGACGAGCCCCATGTCGACAAAGACGAGGACCATGGTCACGAGCATAGCGAGTACAACATGCATCTCTGGCTTGAGCCCGAGAATGCCCGCCGGATCGTCGATGTCGTGGCCGATGTGTTAATTCGCGTCGATCCGGGCCGCGCCCCGGCCTACCGCGCCAACGCTGAGGCGATGAGGAAGCGGATCACCGCCATGGATTCATCCCTGCGGGAACGCCTGTCGCCGGTGCGCGGGCGCGCCTTTGTCGTCTTCCACGATGCCTACCAGTATTTCGAGAGAGCTTACGGGCTCGACGGCAAGGGCGCCGTTGCCGTCGACCCGGCGCGCGCACCTAGCGCCAAGCGTCTCGTCGAGCTGCGCGCCGCCCTCTCCGAGCATGGGATCCGCTGCGTCTTTACCGAGCCCCAATTCGAGCCCGACCTGGTCCGCACCCTTGTGGAAGGGACCGAAGTGAAGACTGCCGTGCTGGATCCGATCGGCGCCGATATCCGGCCGGGCCCGGACGCATGGTTCGAGGTCATGCGCGGCCTGGGAGATTCGATTTCCGGCTGCCTCGGCGACGGCTGACCACCGGGCGCTTGCCGTCACGAGACGCAATGCGCAAGGATTCTGAATGAACCCTGCACCATCTACGGAACTCTCCGAGGCCCCGCCCTTGGTCGAGGCGCGGAGCGTCAGCGTTCAATTCGGGCGTCGGAGGGTTCTGGATGACGTGGACCTTGCGGTTCGCGCCGGGGAGATTGTGACCCTGGTTGGGCTCAACGGCGCGGGCAAGTCGACGCTGATACGCGTCATTCTCGGCATCATGAAACCGGACGACGGCGCCGTGATCCAGGCTCCCGGGCTGCGCATCGGATATTCGCCCCAGCACGTGCATCGCGACCCCATCCTGCCGATGACGGTAAGGCGGTTCCTGACCCTCGGCGCGCCGTCTCCGCGCAAGAAGCTTGAAGAGGTTCTCGACGAGGTGGGGGCCGATCCGATTCTTGGCTATCCGCTGGCGGAGATCTCCGGCGGCGAGATGCAGCGCGTACTGCTCGCCAGGGCACTGTTGCGCGAGCCCAACCTCCTGGTCCTCGACGAGCCCCTGGCGGGCGTGGACGTCACAAGCCAGAGCGAACTCTACCAACTTATCTCCGACATCCGCGACCGGCATGGCTGCGGCGTGCTTCTCGTGTCGCACGACCTGCATCTCGTCATGGCCGCGACCGACACCGTGGTGTGCCTCAATCGGCATGTGTGCTGCACAGGCCGGCCGCAAACTGTCCTGCGCGATCCCGAGTTCATCTCTCTCTTCGGCCCGCATCTGTCGGAGACGCTCGCGGTGTATCAACACTCCCACGATCATCGCCATGACGCCCTGGGCGAGCCGCTCCGCACACACGACGCCGCGTCCGACGGCGACTTCCACAGACAGGGCTGATGGAAGACTTCTTCCTGCGCGCACTGGGAGGCGGGATCGGGGCGGCGCTAGCCGCCGGGCCGGTCGGCTGTTTTGTGATATGGCGGCGCATGGCGTATTTCGGCACTGCGCTGGCGCATGCGGTACTGCTTGGCATCGCGCTCGGCTTTCTGCTCGATATCGAGCCGATTCTCGCCGTCTTCGCCATTTGTTTCCTGCTCGCAGGGTGCCTGGTGCTGCTGGAGCGCCAGCGCTACACTTCCGTCGATGCCTTGCTCGGTGTGTTGGCCCACGCAGTGTTCGCGGCCGGGCTCGTCGTCGTCGCGTTCATGGAACGGATGCGCGTCGACCTGATCGGTTATCTCTTCGGCGACATCCTGTCAGTGGGCGCGTTCGACCTCGCCTTGATCTTCGGCACCGCCGCGGTAGTTACGGCGGTGCTCTCCTGGCAGTGGCGCAATCTGCTTGCCATGGCGGTCAACCAGGACCTTGCGGCCGTGGAGGGCGTACCGGTCGAGCGAATCCGCCTGCTGCTTCTATTCCTGCTCGCTGCGGTGATTGCGGTCGGGATGAAAATCGTCGGCATGCTGCTGGTCGTGGCACTGGTGATTATTCCCGCTGCCGCCGCGCGCCGCATGGTCACGACGCCGGAACAGATGGCGGTGGCAGCGACGGCGATCGGGGTCGTTTCGGTAATCGTCGGGTTGTTCGTGTCGCTGGAATGGGACATACCGGCGGGGCCGGGTATTGTGCTCGCGGCGAGCCTGGCCTTCGCCGGGAGTCTGCTGATTCCCGTTCGCGGACGGTCGCGCCGGGATGGCTGATGGGCGTCGCGCGGCGCTCAGAAGAAAACCACCAGCAGGGCGATGCCGGAGACCCCGCCGAGGATGAAGCAGGCGGCACTGACAATGCCCGTCAGGGTCGACCAGTCCGCGGTGCGCCAAGTCCGGTCTTCGACGTTGAACATCACTTCGGAACGACCGCATTCGCCCTCGACGAAACGCTTGAGCGCGGTTTCGCTTCCATGCGCCTCCCGCACCGAGACGATGGTGACCAAGAACATGGTCAGTGCGGAGGTCAGAATGCCCACTCCGAAGACCAGCACCGTCGCCAGGGCGAACCAGTGAAACACACCCTCGTCCCCGCCGGTCGTGGCGGTGCTCATGAAACCGATGATCAGCGCGGTGCCCCCGGCATTGCCGAACAGAAGCAGGCGGGTCGATTCGAGGAGCATCCGGAACATGATGTTCCGGCGCATGGACACGACTTTGTAGCCCTCCCGCAACCACTCTTCGCCGGTCTCTTCGCGTTCGAATTCGTCGATTTTTTTCACTGGTCGACCGCCTTTTCCGTCACATCCCGGGTCTTTGTCGAGGAGAACTCGACTAGCCGCACATACTCCGATCCGACATTCCCGCCATCGGCGAACGCAATCTCCCAACCTTCGATCAGGAAAGGCCCGCTCATCAACGCCGTTTCCAAGAACCCTTCCCGGTTCGGCAGGTCCGGCATCCTCTCGAGAACGGCGATGACGAAGCGGCCCAGTATGTAGCCCTCAAGGCTCGATGCATCCGCGGTCGCGTCCTCCTCCGGCGCTGCGGTCTGCCAGACGGACAGCGCGGACTGGAAGCGCTTCACCAGCGCATCGCCGCCATCCCGTACGTCCGGCAGGACCCGGGTGCCCACGGCCGGACCGAAGCGGCGCTCGAGCTGGCCGGCGATCCGGTCGAGGTCGACGATCGACAGCATCCCGAAAACGTAGTCGTGACCGAACGACCGCGCCGCGTCGACTGCGCTGGTGACGTTAGACGTGGTCGCCGCCATGAGCACGACATCGAGATCCGCCTTCTCCATGACGAACAGCGTGCTGTGAATCGAATGGCTGTGCCAGGAATAGGACGCCTTGGCCAGGATCGGCAAACCGAGGGCCTTTAGCGCTTCTCGGTAGCTCGCCAGCACCGAGTAGCCGAACGCGTCATCCTGGAAAATTACACCGAAACGACGCGCGCCCAGCCGGCCATGCATGTAGGCCACAAGCTTTCGGGCCTCCTCCGCATAACCGGTGCGCAGATTGACTATATTGGGGAAGCGCACGCGGTCCCGGAGAAAGCTGGCACCCGAGAGGATACCGACGAAGGGCACCTTGGCATTGCGGAGGACCGGCGCCATGCGCAACGCTGTTGGCGTGCCCAAGCCGCCGATGACAGCGAAGACTTTCTCGTCAGATGCGAAAAGCGCCGCGTTGGCAGCGGCTGTTTCCGGGTCGTAAGCGTCGTCCCGCGCCGTCAGCCTGAGCTTTCTTCCCTTGACGCCGCCGCGGACATTGCGTTCGTGGAAAGCGGCGCGAATGCCGGCACGGTACCGAAGGCCCGTGGCACCGCAAACGCCAGAAAAACAGCTGCTTTGAGCGAAAGCGATAATGTCTCCGGTCACGCCGGGCTGGTTCGTCTCCGCAGCTGGCGCAGCTTTGGCGCACAGCAGCAGCAAAATCAGGACCGTCCCGCCAAGCCTATTCGGCTGGGCCATCGGACTTCTTCCCGTTCGCAGCCGAGCCTGTCTCCCGTTTCGCCCCGTCCGTTTTCTTTCCCGATTTCTCCTTGACGGGCTTGGCCTGCCCCGGTTTCGCCGGCCGGCTCTCGTCCTCGTCGTCAGGGATGACGGTCGTCTGGTCGACCAACGGTTTCTCGTTCCGCTCCACGGCCGCGCCGACGCTGGTCGGCGCGACATGGCGGTGACTGAAGATCGACAGGTCATCGAATATCAAAGAGCGCAGCTTGGCGGTGCTGAGATGGTGCCTTTCGCCGCGGGCGGCGTGGAATCGCCCGTCCAGCAGAAAGCGTTCGGTGTCGACGTTTTCGAAACCGTGCCCCGCCGTCTCGCTAGCGGTGGACAGTGTGCGTCTGGTCCCGGCCAAGCTGGCCTTCCCGGTGGGCGCGGCCGCAACAGGGGCGGTGCTCATGCGTCCCACGCCCGGCATGAAGCCTTCGACCATGTTGATGTCGATCGTCGAAGCGTCGCCGGGATTTACGGCCTGCAACGTGGCCTCGCGGAAGATGTTGCGCATGCGCTGCCAGTACCGCGTGACCGTGACCGAGGATGGCTGCCCCCGATAGGCTTCCAGCAGGTCGGAAAATACTTCGGCGCTGCTCTCGGCCTGCAGCCGGCGTTCCCTCGCCCTTGCCTTGGAGTTCGTGACCACCGCTTCCGCCTGGCCGCGGCTGCGCGCAAGCAGCTTCTCCATCCGCCGGTTGGCGTCGCTGACCGCCTGGATGCTCTCGGCGATAGCATCGCTGACGTCCCGGAACGCGGCCACGGTTTCCTCAATGGGGCGCAGGTCCACGATATTGAGCGCAAGCAGCTCGATACCGATATCGTTGTCCTTCAGATATTCGGATGTATCCTCGAACAGACGAGTCTGGATAATGTCTCGATTGGTGGTGAATATCAGATCGATGAAGTGCTGCCCCATGATCTCGATCAGGCGCTCACGCACCACGAGCGTCAGAACGGCCTCCGGATCGGCGGTGACGTACAGGTAGTTCTTCAGGTTTTCGATCCTGTATTGCAGCGCCACATTCGCTTCGAACAGGTTCGCGTCACCCGACAAAATCGAAAACGAGACCTTGCCGGTGTCGTCGCGGGTCGCGACGTCGCGCCGGGTAATCCGCATGACCTTGCGCACATGCGCCCGTTCGACGAACGGCAGCGCGTAGTGGATCCCGGGCAGGATCCGTGGGTCGATCACCTTGCCGAAGCGGGTGAGGACGGCCTGCTCTTCCTTCTTGACGATATAGACGCCGTCCAGCAACACGGCAGCGACGACGATTCCCCCCAGCAATCCCAGCACCACTGCTCTGCGGTCGCGAAAGAAGTCGAAGACCGCGTATATGATGCGTGTGCTGGTCGGGGACGCTTCGGGAGTTTCCGGCATGGCAGGCGCCCCCTATTGCTGCCCCGGCGCAGACGAAGCCGGCTTCAGGGGTATTTCCTTGCCGTCCAGATACTTGAACAGTTCGTTGTCGGCCGGAAGCATCAATGTCGTGTTTTTGTCGATGATCGAGTCGTAGCTGTCGAGTGCCCGGATGAACTTGTAGAAGTCCGGATCTTCGCGGTAAGCCGTGGCCAACGTCTCGAGCGCATCCGCTTCCGCGCGCCCCAGGATGGTCGTGGCCTCGGCATGCGCGGCCGCCATGATCTTTTCGTGCTCGTTGATGGCGAACGCTTCGATGCCGATCGCCCGCTCCTCGCCTTCGCTGCGGTAGCGGGCGGCGATACGGGCACGTTCGGATATCATCCGCTGGATGACGCTGGGTCGGTTGGCCGCGGGCAGGGTGTATTCGACCAGCCCGGCCCTGACGACCTCGATGCCGTAATCCGCCGCCGCCACCTGCTTGACCTGATCGAGGATTTCCTGGGACGCCTTTGTGATGTCCTGGTGCTGCAGGCCGAGGCTGACGAAGGCATCCCGCGACTTGTTGCTGACCACGATACCGACGCTCGACCTGTAAAGGTCGCTCAGCCGCTTGACCGCGTTGGCCTCGGTCCGGATCGCCTCCACGTAGCGTATGGGATCCGAGATGCGCCACAACAGATAGCCGTCCACCAGGACATTCTTCTGGTCTTCGGTTATCAGTTCCTGCTTGAGGTTCATCAGCGGCCGCACCCGCCGGTCCAGCTTGTACACGACGGAGATCGGGGTCGGCAGTTTGAAGTGCAGGCCGGGATCCTTCACCGGCGGGACGATCTTGCCGAAATTCGTCAGCACACCTTGCTCGGACTCGTCGATAATGTAATGGACGTCCCAGGCGAGGACGAGCGCGACGAGGATCGCGGCCGCCGTTCCGAACTTCTTTCTTCTACTCATGATGGCCTCCGACTTTTCCGGTGGCTGGCGCGGTCCTGCCGCCGTTCGCCGACTTCCACAGCGCAACCTTGTTGAGCGTCTCTTGGCTCGGGACGATGATCTTGCTCCTGCCGGCAAGCGATGTTTCCAGCTTTTCCCGCCAGAGCATGTTGTGGAGTACCTCGGGCGCTCCCCGCACAGCGCCGGCGACCCGGCGGATGGCGTCGCTCTCGGCCGCGGAGGTAACGGTTCGCCGGGTCGCTTCGCCCTTGGCCTGCTCGACCTCGTAAACCGCGTTGCCGTGCGCCCGGGGAATCAGCGTCACGGTCAGGCGCTGGGCGTTGACGATGATGCGCTCCCTGTCGTCCTGCGAACTCGAGACCTCGCGAAACGAGTTCATTGCTCCATCGACGGGGTTCACCGAGAGCAGATTCACCTTCACAAGATCGATGGCGTCGAGCAGCGCGGCGTCGCCGCCCGGAAGCCGCTTCTCAAATACACTCTCTATGTGGGCCTGGAGTAACGGGCGCTCGACGTTCAGCAGGTTGTCCAGTGTCCGTCCGGCCACGAACCTGCGCAGCTCCTTGCGGATATTGTCCGAGATCACCTGCTCCGGGTTCGCCATCCGATAGTGGTAGACGAAGGGGTCCCTCACCCGATATTGCACGTTCAGCGACATGGACATCAGGTTGACGTCGCCGGTCAGGTATTCTCCCGCCTGGCCGGTGGTCACCGACTTGACCTCCAGGACCGGCCATTTGTCGGCCCGGGCTAAGGGCCAGGGCGCGAGGTAGTGGAGCCCGGGTGGCAGATCGCGCCACGCGACGGCGCCGAACAGACGCCCGTATCCGACCTCTCCCGGGCGCACCACCGTGAAGCCGCTGATCAGAAAGGCGGCGACGACGGACAGCCAGACTGCGACGCCGGCGCGGCTGCGCGGGTGAAAGATGCCCATGACCGGCGCGTTCCGGGTCATCCGCGCCCACCATTCCTTCATCGGTCCTGACAGCGGCCGGAGATTGAGCAGCAGGTCTTCGTACCCGCTCTTCAGCGCTCCCGCCCGGAAGCGCCAGAACATCAGCGCGAAGAGCCCCAAAGCGCCGGCCCACTGGAGTGCAGCCAGGGCAGGCGAATCGGAAGCGTCCAGGTTCACCGCGAGCGACAGGCCGGAGGCGATCATGATCAGATCGACAGCGATCCCCAGCACCACCGTGACGGCGATCACCGAGCCGACATAGACCGACGCGAACCTGGCGCCGAACTGGCTGGCGACGATGGCGATGGTGCCGGTATTGGTGGCCGGCCCGGTCATCAGGAAGACAAGGGCCGCGCCCGGGCTGAACCCCTTGGCGACCAGTGCGGCGGCGATCGGGGTGCTGGCGGACGCGCAGATGTAGAGCGGGACCCCCACCAGCACCATGACCGGATAGGACAGCCAGCGGGCGTATTCGTTGGCCATCAGGTTGTCGGGTATGGCGAGATAGAGCACCCCGCCCAGGAGCACGCCCACCAGAAGGGCGAAGAGGATGTCGTCGGCTACCTCGACGAAACCGTAGCGCAGAATATGCTTGCAGACCGTGGTGAAGGTGAGGCCGCTCAAGTCCCGCCCCGTGTCGTCCTTCGGGGGCGGAGGGGCGTCGGGAAGCGAAAGGGATTCGCGGTAAAAGTCCGGCTTGATCCAGGTCATGGAGCGCGCCCGGCCGATGCCGTCGTTCAGGCGACCCAGCCATGTGACGAAGAACGCCCGGAGCGTACCCGGGCTTATGTAGCAGTCGTCGTCGCCCGGGATGAGGGTCTTGTGGCTGTGGTCGTGACCGTGATGATCGTGGCCGTGCTCATGACCGTGATGATCGTGGCCGTGGTCGTGACCGTGATGATCGTGGCCGTGCTCATGATGCCCGTCTCGGGCGGGATCGGGTTCGGCGGTCCTGTCGTCCCGGATCATCCCGATGCAGAAGACCCCGGCCACCACGCCCGTTATGAAGCTGATGACCGGCCGTACGACGGCGGCCACCGGACCGAAAAAGGCGTTGGTGACGAGGATCGAATCGGCGCCGGTCTCGGGTGCGGTGATGAGAAACGACATGCAGGCGGATCGCGAGGCGCCCTTGCGCCGCATTTCCGCCACCACGGGAACCACCGAGCAGCTGCAAAGCGGCATCGGCACGCCTATCGCTGCGCTGGAGGCGACGGACCCCAGGCTGTCCCGATGCAGCCATCGCAGGACGGCCTCACGCGAGATGAAGACGTGGATCAACCCCGCCAGGAACAGGCCGAGGAGAAGCATCGGCCCCAACAGGAGGAAGGAAGACCAAAGGAAGTCCAGAAATAGAATGAGTGTTTCCATAACCGTTCTTCCTTAGGAGGTTATCGCCCTTATCCGCAATGGGCCCCCAATGCCTGGACAGGTATCGGACAACGGGATATCCGCCTGTGCGATCATCCCGACAAGACCCGCGAAGTGGATCGCGGCCACCTCAAGGACGTTGGATCAAAGGGCACTTGTGCGTCCTGTAGGTCCCAAGCGCATGCCTATGTTTTCTCTACCGTGTACATTACTGCACTCGCGAGATGCGGCGAGCACGAACCGGAAGATTACTGGAAAATAACCGAATTCTCCATGGAATATTACAATTGTGCCGAGGATAAGTGCATTGCAATTGTGATTCCTAAAATATGTTATTTCATAACTCTTGAGGAGTAATTGTGATCAGCAATCGCGGGAGTTTGTTTCAGGCACATCGGATTTCGTCGCAACGGGTTAAACGGTTCGGGACGACTCATCCAAATGCGCACGTAGTTCGCGGCGTTGTCCGCGGATCCCGCTGACGGACAACGCCAATGCAGGCCGTGGATCCAAACCGCCAGGCCGGAATGAAAGGTTTCGGTTCATATGATCCTCTTCTCCGGGGCCGCACCTGGCGCAAAGTTGGGGTCGGTCTGACGGAGGACGGAGTCGCGGCCTGTTATCCGTTGCGGGAGACCGTCGGTGGAAAGGCGGGGGACGGTTCCTAATCGAGCCTGCCCGCGGCCGGCTGGACGGCCACATCCAGGGCATTCAGGAATGCCCGGCCGATCAACTCCAGCTTTCGCACCAGCTCGATGCGTTCCGAAGCCGCCGCCAGCTCGTCCGCGGACAGGACATGGCCGATCAGCCCGCAGCCGTCCGCCAAGGTGACGATCACGATATCCCTCGGGTCGGGAATTGTGTCGGTCAGGAGCACCTCCCGGATCCGCCCGAACAGCTCACGCTCGACTGCGTTATCGGCGAGCATGTAGTGCCGGGTCCCGAATATCCTGAGGAAGCGGTCGTCGCTGACCTTCAGGACGCCGTTGTTGACCAGCCGAGCCAGCGCGGTTTCCCGAATCTCGTCGGCGTGCCGGGTTGCGTGTTCCACCCAGTAGAGCGCGTCGTGGGTCCGTCCGGCTTCCGCGATCTCGACGAGCATCGGATCGAGCAGCGGATCCCCGACCGGCGCGGGGTCGATCAGGAACAGCCGCTCGGCATCGGTGTCGATACGATTCTCCAACGCGAGATCCATCAGCACCGCACCGCCGAGCGCGTAGCGGACCAGCCACTCGGGGGCCCGCGACAGCGCTCCGTCTTCGTCGCGGGTCAGGAGCAGGAACTCTTCGGCGAGTCTCATCATCCAGCACCTTGACCGAACAGCGCCCGCAGGAGGTAGTAGAACGCAACCGCGAGCGCCGCTCCGACGGGAAGCGTCACCACCCACGATATGAGGATGGTGCGGATCACGCCAAAATCGAGGGCGGTCACGCCGCGGGCGAGGCCCACCCCCATGACCGCGCCCACCAGCGTCTGGGTGGTCGAAACCGGCAATCCTGTGCCGCTCGCAACGATGACCGTCGACGCGGCGGCGAATTCGGCGGCGAACCCGCGGCTCGGCGTGAGCTCGGTGATCCTCCGCCCGATGGTTGCCATGACCCGGTACCCGAACGTCGCCAGGCCGACCACGATTCCCGCTGCGCCAATCAGCAGGATCCAGACGGGAACCGCCGACTTGGCGGCGACGCCTCCGGTCGAAACCACGCCGACAATTGCGGCTACCGGTCCGATCGCGTTGGCAACGTCGTTGGAGCCGTGTGCGAAGGCCATACCCGACGCAGTCACGATCATGAGGATGCCGAACACCTTCTCGACGTCGTTGAACCGCGATTGTCCCCCGCCGGGCGCCTCGAGGCTCCGGAAGTTCAACCTGTTGATCGCCATGCGGCACACCGCGGCGACGATGCCGGCCGCGAGCGCCGAATAAAGGATCGCCATCGGCATGCTCAGATCCAGGCCGACATGCTTCAGGCCCTTGACGAAGGTCACGGTTGCGGTCACGAGCACCGCGGCGAAGATGTAGACGGGCACGTATCGGCGCGCCTGGAGAGCCGGATCCTCCTTGTCGAAGATCAGCCACTGCACGCTCAGCACCAGCAGGAACGCAATTGCCCCGGCGAGAACCGGTGTGACCACCCAGCTTGCCGCGATCGTCGCCACGTCCCACCAGTGGACAGCCTCGACGCCTATCGCGACCACGGCGAACCCGATAATGGCTCCGACGATCGAGTGCGTGGTCGATACGGGCCAACCGAACCTGGAAGCGACTGTCAGCCAGGCGGCGGCCGCAAGCAATGCCGACAGCATGCCGACGACCAGCAGGTCGGGGTCGTCATCCAGAGCCTCGGCGTCGATGATGCCCTTGCGGATCGTCGACGTGACCTCGCCGCCGGCAAGAAACGCCCCGAGGAATTCGAACGTCCCGGCGATCACGATGGCGCCGCCGACCGTGATCGCCCCGGAGCCCACCGACGTCCCCATCGAATTGGCCACGTCGTTGGCGCCGATCGCCCAGGCCATGTAAAGACCCGCGACAATTGCCGCAGCCAGAATGAGTGTCAGGCTCATTTCCACGGAGTACGGCTCCCCAAGTTCATGCCGCTTCGCACGGGCGTTCGAACGCGAGACCGGCCCGGTCAGGACCGGAAGCCCGAGCGACCGGTACCGCTCTCATGGTCCGGCCGCTCCCCTTGCAGAACCATCCGACCGGGAGCCGGCAACCGGTCACTCTCAGGCGGGCTCGACGATTGCGCGCCCGCGGCCCCCGGCGAACGACATAGCCGCCGCGCTGGATCGAGAGCTTTCCTTCCCGAAGCGGGCCCCGCAACGTATCGGCGATGATCCCGGCATTCACGTCGGCCTCCGGTTTCTCGGCTGCCTGCTAGAACCACCTGGCGAACACCTCGTCGGCGATGTGCGGCCCAAGGACCTGCGCAACGCATTGAGTTTCCGGAGCTGGCCTTTCATCAGGGAGGATTCGTCGAACATTCAGAAGAACTCCCTTCCCTGTCTTTCGTGTTGCACCATCAGAATAACGGCACGAACGGCACAGTATAGCGGCCTCAAGGATGGTCTCGTCCCGTATCAACTATCGCGCTGGCCGGCTGCCCTGACAGTCAAATGATACGACCCGGGGAAGGGCTACGGTTTCCTGGTTCCCGGCGACGGCTCGCCTTTTCGAGGCTGTATTTCACGGGGAAGAGGTTACCTGCTGCCGCGCCGCCCGCAATCCGTTATTCTCGGCGGCGAAGTCCAACGGAGGAGACCGACCCGATGCCCGACAGCAATTCCCAGCTTCGCAAGCTCGCCCACGCCACCGCGGAGTCGGCGCCGCTGGTCGCCGGGCGGCGCGATTTCTTCAAATATCGCGACCTCGGCGTCACCGAGGCGAGCCTCGGCAGCATGCGCGCCCAGACCATGACCGCAATCCGCGGCATGACCGAGCCGACCGGCTGGCACTATCACGAGTGCGAAGGCCAGTTCGTCTATGCGCTCAAGGGCTGGGTGGACCTCGAATTCGAGACCGGCGAGACGCTGCGCATCCAGGCCGGCGAATCGCTCTTCATCCCGGGCGGGCTGAAGCACAACGAAATCGCGACCTCGGACGACCTCGAAATCCTGGAACTGTCCATCCCGGCGGAGATGGGCACCGTCCCCTGCGACCCGCCGGCCTGACCCGGCGCGCCGCGGGCCGGCTCACGCGCGCCGGCGGGAAAGGCTGTCTTCCGGCATCCGGCCCCTGTTCATCTCTGCGAGGAGGGGCCGGACCAGTTCCGCAAAGCCGGTCGCGGCGGCGGCGTGCGGAAAGCCGGACAGGCAGAAGGAGTGGCACCCCGCGTCGATGAAGGCCTGAAGCTGGTCGGCGCACTGCCGGGGATTGCCGACGACGGCGATGCCGGCCCCGGCCCGGACCCTGGTGATGCCGGTCCAGAGATTCGGCCCGATCATCTCGCCATGCTCGCGCGCCAGTTCCTGCACGCGCCGGTTCGCCGCCGAGTTGAAGGTGTTGTCGATAATTTCCCGGCGGTTCGCATCGGTGCCGTGCGCGACCAGCCTGCGGGCCGCCGCCCAGGCCTCGTCTTCCGACTCGCGGCACATGATCTGCAGGCGCATTCCGAAGCCGATCTCGTCCCCGCGCCCGAACTCTGCGGCGCGCCGGCGGATATCGACGATGTTTTCGGCGATCCGCTCCGGCGTGTCGCCCCAGAACAGGTGGACATCCGAGTGCCGGGCGGACATGTCGGCGGCCTGCGGCGACCCGCCGCCGAGATAGAAGCGGGGGTATGGTTTCTGGTAAATCTCCGGAATGATCGAGCATTTCCTGAGGGTGTAGAACCTGCCGTCGAAGTCGATGGGCCCCGATGCCGCCCAGAGCCGCTTCATGATGGCGACTTCTTCGCCCATCAGGGCGTAGCGCTCTTCCTTGCCGTAGCGGATGCCGTCGGCCTCGAAGTCCGCTTCCGCCTGCCCCGCTATCAGGTTTATCGCGAGGCGTCCGCCGGTCATCCGGTCGAAGGTCGCCAGCATCTTGGCCTGCAGGACCGGATTGACATAGCCGGGCTTGGCCGCGATCAGCGGTTTGATCGTCTTGGTCTTGCCGGCGAGGAAGGCGGCGATGACATAGGCTTCCCAGCAGATGTTGACGACCGGGATCAGGATGTATTCGAACCCCGCGTCTTCTGCGGCCAGAATGATCCGCTCCATCATTTCCGGCGACGGCGCGATCTGGGACTCCGGGTCGTTGAAAGCCGTGGTGTCGCCGTTCGTCGGCAGATACCAGCCGAATTCAAGCTGCCGCATGGGCCTGCCTCCTCTTCTTCAGCGCCGCGTCCCGGCTAGAGCGTGATGATTTTATATTGAAGCGTATCCAGCGTTTGTGAAGTAGTTGGCGCATTCTTGAGGAGAGAAGCGTTCGATGAGGGTTCCGATGCGTTTCCATGTTGCATCGGATGTGCGTTCGGCCGCTTGTCGCAG
>JAJEIH010000106.1 GCA_022827685.1 Alphaproteobacteria bacterium | reverse complement strand
TGTTGTTTTGCGGGTTAGCGGGATACCAGGTCGGCGATTTTTCCCGCATTGATCGGTTGTCGGATTTTCCGGGATGGTGGTGGAAAGCGGGAAGGGGCCGGTCGTGGTCGACGGCGTTCCGGCTTGGCGCTGCCGGGGCGGGACCGTAGTCTCGGGTCGAGGATGAAGGAGAGGGTGGCCCGCGCGGGCTGACCCCCGCCGGGCCATGGCCGGTTTGCAGCTTCGTTACGAGACGGGGCTCACCGGCGAGGAATACGTTAAGGCCGAGGCGTGGCGCGACGCAAGGCTTGAGCGCTGTCCGAACCACCCGCACGGCGGATGTTCGCTGGCCGGCCACGGCACCTACGCGCGGAAGACGCCGCGCGGCGCGAAGGTTCCTCGCTGGTACTGCCCGGAGAGCCATACGACGATCAGCCTTCTGGCGGACTGCCTGGCGGCGCGTCTGCCGGGCACGCTGGACGATCTGGAGGCGGTTGTCGTGGCGGCCGAGGAGGCGCGGAGCGTGGAGGCGGCGGCGGACGCGCTGCGCACCGACGCGGTCGAGCTTCCCGGCGCGGTGCGCTGGGTTCGCCGCCGGGTTCGCCTTGTCCACGACGTTCTTGCCCGGATCATCGGCCTGATCCCCGACCGGCTGGCGGGCTGCGCCGCCACCATGGTCGCGGTGCGCGCGCGTCTTGGGAGCGACCGCGCGCTGATGGCGCTGCGCGGCTTGGTCGCCCGGCAGCTCTCCGCCCTGCCGGCTCCGCTGGGCTTCCAGCCGCGCGGGATCGGGGTGGGGGGTCGCAATCCGAGCCTGCAACACTCGATGGGGCCTGATCCGCCTGCGGCGGCGACGTAGCGTCATGGTTCCGGGGCCGGAAAGCCCCACCGACGAGGACCGTGACATGAACGAAACGGACGACGACCTCCGCCAGGCGATCGCGCTGTTCCGCTACGGCGTGATCGCCGATCTGGTGCACCTGCCGGTGGGCACGAAGGGCACCGGCGCGATGATGCGCGCCAGGGCCGAGCGGAGCTACGCCATCCCCGGGAGCAACCGGACCCGGGTCGCCGCCGAGACGATGCGCGGCTGGATCACCGATTACCGGCGTGGCGGCTTCGATGCGCTGTATCCGAAGCCGCGCACCGACCGCGGCAAGCCGCGGCGCCTGCCGCCCGAGGTCGCCGAGCGCCTGATCGCGCTGAAGACCGAGAACCCGGGCTGGTCGGTGCGCATCGTCATCGAGGCGGCGCATGGCGAGGGCATCGATCATCCGCTCGCGCCGTCAACCGTGCACCGGCTTCTCGCCCGCGAGGGGCTGTTCGACAGGATCCCGCCGAACGACGGCGCCGACCGCCGGCGCTTCGCCTTCCGCGAGGCGGGCGAGTTGTGGATGAGCGACGTCATGCACGGGCCCAGGGTCCGGCACGGCCGAACCCGGCGCAGGACCTACCTGATCGCCTTCATCGACGACGCCACGCGCGTCGTCCCCTTCGCGGCCTTCGCCATGGCGGAGAACGTCCCGGCCTTCCTGCCGGTGTTCAGGAACGCGCTGATCCGGCGCGGCCTGCCGCAGCGCCTCTATGTCGACAACGGCGCCGCCTATCGCTCGCGCCATCTCGCCCTGGTCTGCGCCAGGCTCGGCGTGGCGCTGATCCACGCCAGGGCGTTCCAGCCGGCGGGGAAGGGCAAGATCGAACGGTTCTTCCGGACGGTTCGGGCCGCCTGGCTCGGCCGGGTCCCGGCCGCCGACCGGGACAACCTGGAGACCCTGAACCGCAGCCTGTGGGCGTGGATCGAGGGCGAGTATCACCAGACCCCGCATCGCGGCCTGGAGGGGCGCACCCCGCTCGAACAGTGGGCGCTGGCCTCGGCCGGCGTGCGCTACCCCGACGCCACGCTGGACCTCGACGACCTCTTCCTCTTCGAGGCCCGGCGCCGCGTCTACAAGGACCGCACCGTCAGTCTGAACGGCCGCGTCTACGAGGTCGATGCCGCCCTGGTCGGCCACAAGGTCACCCTGCGCTACGACCCCGACGCGCCGCCCTCGCGGCCGCTCGACGTGGTGCATGACGGCAAGCCGGCCGGCAAGGCCACCCCTCTCGACGCCTACGCCAACACCGCGGTCAGGCGCACCTACCCGGCGAAGGAGATCCAAGCCGACGAGCCGCCGCCGGAGCCGCCGCCCTCGCCGCTGGCCATGCGGAAGTTCAAGGACAGGAAGGGAGACAGCTGATGTACCGCAAGCACTTCGCCTTCACCCGCCTGCCCTTCGAGACCCCGGCGGAGACCGACGAGCTGTTCGAGTCCAACGCCCGCCGCGAGGCCGAGGCCCGGCTCGGCCATCTCGTCGACCTGCGCGGCATCGGCCTGCTCACCGGCGAGGTCGGCTCGGGCAAGACAACCGTCTGCCGCCACCTCACCGCCGGGCTCCACCCGGGGCTCTACCGCGTCCATTACGTCTCGCTCACCACCGGCAACGTGCTCGACATGTACAAGGAGATCGCATGGGAGCTCGGCCTGCCCATCGAGCGCTCCCGCGCCACCGCCCGCCAGGCGATCCGCAACGAGATCTCCCGCCTGGTGACCGAAGCCAAGCAGCTGCCGGTGCTGGTCATCGACGAGGCCCATCATCTGCGCAACGACGTGCTCGAGGATCTCCGCCTGCTGACCAACTTCGCCATGGATGCCGAGCAGCGCCTGTGCCTCATCCTGGTCGGCCTCACCGAGCTCAGGCGGCGCCTCGCCATGGCGATGCACGAATCGCTCAGCCAGCGCCTCGTCGTGCGCCACCATCTCGCCGGGCTCGACCGCGACGAGGTCGACGCCTACCTCACCCACCGCCTCAGGCTCGCCGGATGCGAGCTGCCGCTGTTCGAGGCGCCCGCCGTCGAGGCGCTGTTCCAGAGCGCCCGCGGCCTGCCGCGCCAGATCAACCGGATCGCCCATTACGCGCTGTCCGCCGCCGCCCTGGAGGAGGCCAGGACGGTCAACGCCGAGCACCTCCAGCACGCCCTCGACGAGCTCGCGCCATGACCGGCGCCGGCAGCGAGGGCATGGCGATGAACGGCTTCCCGACCCGCGCCCCGGTCGAACTGGAGGACCGGCCGCGCGAGCAGCAGTGGCTGGTCGACACGCTATGGGGCGAGCAGGCCGTCGGCATCGTCGGCGGCGAGCCCAAATGCGGCAAGTCCATCCTGGCGATGGACCTCGCCGTCGCGGTCGCCGCCGGCGTGCCCTGCCTGCGGCACTTCGCCCCCGCCCGGCCCGGCCCGGTCCTGATGTTCGCCGCCGAGGACGCCGGCCATCTCGTCCGCAAACGCCTGTACGCGATCGCCCGCGCCGCCGGCGCCCGCTTCGAGACCCTCGACATCGCCGTCATCGACGTGCCGAGACTGCGCCTCGACGATCCCGACGACCGAAGCCGGCTGCAGCAGACCGTGCAGCGCATCGCACCGCGCCTCGTGCTCCTCGACCCCCTGGTCCGCCTGCACGGCGTCGACGAGAACGCGGTCGCCGACATCGCCCCCATCCTCGGCTTCCTGCGCGACATCCAGCGCCGCTTCGAAACCGCCGTCCTCCTCGTCCACCACGCCCGCAAGAGCGGCGCCACCCGGCCGGGACAGGCCCTGCGTGGAAGCAGCGAGCTGCACGCCTGGGGGGATTCCAATCTCTACCTGCGACGCCGCGACCGGCAGACCCTCATGACCGTCGAGCATCGCGCCGCGCGCGGCCTCGACGACATCGAGATCGAACTCATCGAGGAGGACGGAGACGAGCCCTGCTTCCGGCTGCGCCAGCCGCCTCCGGCCGGCACCGCGCCGCGGCCCGAAACCCCCGAACGGCGCATCCTCAAGGCCCTCGCCGAGGCCGAGGCGCCGCTCTCGCAGCGCCAGATCCGCGAACGCGCCGCAACCCGCCACAAGACCGTCGGCGCCATCCTGCGGAAACTCGTCAGCCAGGGACGTATCCGGCGCGACGCCAAGGGACGCTACAGCCTCCTCGAAAGCCAGCCCGAAAAGGCAGCGCCCGCCGCCAACGGCAGCCGCCCGAACGACGCGCGGTTCCCGGTTCCCCCCGTGCACGCCTAGGGGTTCGAGGCGGAACCGCCCCCGGGAACCACCCCTCCAAACCGCGCGTCAGACCCCAGCCACCGCAATGCGTCGGGCGATCGGCCCATGGCCGAAAGCTCCGCTTACGGCCATGGATGCACTCAGGCGGGCGGACGGCGGCGGGTCACCCGAAGGGCCGTAGCGCAGCGAAGGAGCCGCGAAGCGGCTTGACGCGCCGACGGCCGGCCGACACCCCCGCAACCCATCCCCCTTCCGGCAATGGCCGAACAGTCCGGGAAATAACCGTGCCAATCGAGCGAAATAATCCGCGAAACCCGCAGTCAAATAATGTGCGAAACAACACCG
>JAJEIH010000030.1 GCA_022827685.1 Alphaproteobacteria bacterium | reverse complement strand
CCTTCGGGCGCATCGACGGGGTCGTGAATGTGGCCGGCATCCTGCGCGACGTGATCTTCCACAAGATGAGCGAGGCGGACTGGGATGCGGTGATCTCGGTGCATCTCAAGGGCTCGTTCAATGTGGCGCGCAATGCGGCGGACCATTTCCGGGCGCAGGAGTCCGGGGCGATGGTGCATTTCACCTCGACCTCGGGGCTGATCGGCAATTTCGGCCAGGCGAACTACGCGGCGGCGAAGATGGGGATTGTGGGGCTGTCGAAGTCGATCGCGCTCGACATGCAGCGCTTCAATGTGCGCTCCAACTGCATGTCGCCCTTCGCCTGGACCCGCATGATCGAGACCATTCCCGCCAACACGCCGCAGGAGCTGGAGCGGATCGAGAAGCTGAAGACGCTGCAGCCCGCGCAGATTGCGCCGATGGTGGTCTATCTGCTCTCCGACCTCGCGAGCGGGGTGACGGGGCAGATCTTCGCGTCCCGGCGCAACGAGCAGTTCATCTTCAACCAGCACCGCCCGGCGCGCTCCGTCCACCGGGGCGAAGGCTGGTCGCCGGCCGCCATCCACGAACACGCGATGCCGTCCCTGAAGGCGGCCTTCTCGCCGCTCGACCGGGACGGCGACGTCTTCTACTGGGATCCCGTCTGACGGCAGGCGGCGGCCGGACGGCGGCACGGATCGGGAAAGGAGCCGGCATGTTCGACGAGATGACCGGCGACGGCGACGGAGTGAGGGCGCCCTACAGCGACATCGCCGCCTGGATCGAGGCGAGCGGCATCGACACGCTGCGCCGGCACACGGCCGAGGCGGAGGCCATATTCCGCCGCATCGGCATCACCTTCGCCGTCTATGGCGAGGGCGGGGACCCGGAACGGCTGATCCCCTTCGACCTCATCCCGCGGGTGTTCGCCGCCGCCGAGTGGCGCCGGCTGGAGCGCGGCATCCGCCAGCGCGCGCTCGCGCTCAACGCCTTCCTCCAGGACGTCTATCACCGCGGCGAAATCCTGCGCGCCGGGATCGTGCCCGAGCGCCTGGTTTACCGGAATGCGGCCTTCGAGCCGGCGATGATCGGCGTCGATCCGCCGGGCCGGGTCTATTCCCATGTGGTCGGCATCGACATCGTGCGCACCGGCGAGCAGGAATTCCAGGTGCTGGAGGACAATTGCCGCACGCCGTCCGGCGTCAGCTACATGCTGGAAAACCGGGAATGCATGATGCGGACCTGCCCGGAGCTGTTCCGCGGCGGCAATATCGAGCCGGTCGATGTCTATCCGGAGGAGCTGCGCCGGACGCTGGAGGAGGTGGCGCCCGCCGCCTGCGACGGCGACCCCGCTATCGCGCTGCTGACGCCGGGGCCGTTCAACTCCGCCTATTACGAGCATTCCTTCCTCGCCGACCTCATGGGCATCGAGCTGGTCGAGCCCCAGGACCTGTTCGTCGATGAGGGCCTGTGCTGGATGCGCACGACGCAGGGGCCTGAGCGCGTGGACGTGCTCTACAGGCGCATCGACGACGCCTTTCTGGACCCGCTCTCCTTCCGTCCCGACAGCATGCTCGGCGTCCCCGGCCTGTTCGACGCCTACCGGGCCGGCGGCGTGACGCTCTGCTCGGCGCCCGGCGCCGGCGTGGCGGACGACAAGGAAGTCTATGTCTATGTGCCGGAGATGATCCGCTTCTATCTCGGCCAGGAGCCGATCCTGCAGAACGTGCCGACCTGGCGCTGTTCGAATGACGAGGAACGCGCATATGTGCTGGAGCGGCTCGACGAGCTGGTGGTGAAGGAAGTCCACGGCTCGGGCGGCTACGGCATGCTGATCGGGCCGCATTCGACCGCCGCCGAGCGCGCCGCATTCGCGGAGAAGATACGCCACGACCCCGAAGGCTTCATCGCCCAGCCGACGCTGGAGCTCTCCTCCTCGCCCTCGCTCGCCGAGGCGGGCGTCGCCGGCCGGCATGTCGATTTCCGCCCCTATTGCCTGATCGGCCGCACCATCCGCCTCGTCCCCGGCGGCCTCACCCGCGTCGCGCTCCGGGAAGGCTCGCTGGTCGTCAATTCCAGCCAGGGCGGCGGCGTCAAGGACACCTGGGTGCTGGCGGAATAGCGCTGCGCCGATCGGGACAGGCCGGGCGAAACCCGCCTATATTGTGCCCGGAGTTTGACAGGGTTGTATCCATGCTGAGCCGGACGGCGGAAAGCCTCTTCTGGATGGCGCGCTATATCGAGCGCGCCGAGGCGACCGCGCGGCTGATCGAGATGGGCCGGCGCATGGCGATGCTGCCCGGCGCCTACGGGCAGGAGGAATGGCGCTCGGTCGTGGCCGCGGCCGGGGCGGGCGCGGCGTTCGACGCCGGCGCCCGGATCGGCGAGGCGGAGGTCTGCCGGAGCCTCATTCTCGACGGGGACAACCCCTCCTCGATCCGCGCCTGCCTCGACCGCGCCAGGAACAATGCCCGCGCCGTGCGCACCGCGCTCACCGCCGACATGTGGGAGGGGCTGAACGAAGGCTGGCGGTGGCTCGGCGGCGTCGAGGCGGAGACCGTCCGGCGGGACCTGCCGGCCACGCTCGACCGTATCAGGAGCCTCTCGGCACTCTTCCGGGGCGCGGCGCAGACGACCATGCTGCGCGGCGAGCGCTACGACTTCCTCTCCGCCGGCGCCTTCCTGGAGCGCGCCGACATGACCCTCAGGCTCCTCGACGCCAAATATTTCGTGCTGCTGCCGGAAACCGGCCTCCTGCTCGACAACCGGGACCGCTACCGCTGGATCAGCCTCCTGCACGCCACATCGGCCGTCCGCGCCTTCCACTATGTCTATCGCGGCGATTTCGACCCGTCGAAGATCGCCCATTTCATGATCCTGAACGCCGAATTCCCCTGCTCGCTCGCCTTCTGCTACGGCGGCCTCCGCGCGGCGCTCATCCGCCTGGCGAACCGCTACGGCGCGCGCCACGATTGCCACGCCACTGTCGAAAAGGCCGTTCTTCAATTGCAGGACCGGGAGATGGACGACATTTTCGACGAGGGGCTGCACGAGTTCCTGCTGGAGGCGCTCCGGGTGAATGCCCGCCTGTCCGGCGAGCTTTCCCGCGCCTACCATTTCTGAAAGGCCGCCTATGCGCCTCTCCATCCGCCACGACACGGTTTACGGCTACGACCCGCCGCCCGCGCAGCTGGCGCTCAGGCTCAGGCTGTTTGCGGTCGATTGCGCCATGCAGCGCGTCGAGGCCTGGTCGGTGCGGGTGAACGGGGCCGAGGTGGCGCCGCTGCTGACCAACTCCTTCGGCGACCGGGAGGCGCTCTGGCGGGCGCCGGAGCGGCCGGAGCGGGTGGAGGTCTCGGTCGAGGGCACGGTCGAGACCGAGGACAGGGCCGGCATGCTCGGCCGCTGGCCGCCGCACCGGCCGGCGGTGTTTCTGCGCTATACGCCGCTCACCGGACCGGAGGGCGGCATCGCCGGGTTCGCCCGCGGGGTGGCGGACGCGAGCGACGGCCTGCTGCCGATGCTGCACAACCTGAACGAAGCCGTCGCCGATGCGGTCGAATACCGCCCGGGCGCAACGGACAGCGATGTATCGGCCGCCGAAGCGCTGGAGCGCGGCGCCGGCGTCTGCCAGGACCAGGCGCATCTCTTCGCCGCCGCCTGCCGCTTCCTCGAAGTCCCGGCGCGCTATGTCGTCGGCTATCTGCACGACCCCGAAGCGCCGCTCGGCGAAACCCATGCCTGGGCGGAGGCCTGGGTGCAGGGGCTCGGCTGGGTCGGCTTCGACCCGACCCACCGCCAGAGCCCGACCGACGCCTATGTCCGCCTCGGCTCCGGCCTCGACGCCTTCGACGCCGCCCCCATCCGCGGCCACATGCACGGCGAAAGCTCAGAATCCCTCGCCGCCGATGTCGCGGTGGGCGTGGCGCAGTAAGCTGCCGCCCTACTCCGCCTCCCGCGCCTCCAGGTCGAAGGCGGCGGCGAGGAGGGCCTTGGTGTAGTCGTCGCGCGGCGCCTCGAAGACGGTCCGGGCCGGGCCCTGCTCCACCACCCTGCCCTCGCGCATCACGATCAGCTCGTCGGCCAGCGCGCGCACGACCTTGAGGTCGTGGCTGATGAACAGGTAAGCGAGGCCGTGGCGAACCTGGAGGTCGCGCAGCAGGTCCACGATCTGCGCCTGCACGGACATGTCGAGCGCAGAGGTCGGCTCGTCCAGCACCACGAAGCGCGGCTTCAGCACCATGGCCCGCGCGATCGCAACGCGCTGGCGCTGGCCGCCGGAGAACTCGTGCGGGTAGCGGTCCGCCATCCGGGCTTCGAGGCCCACCTCCTCCAGCGCTTCCTCCACCGCCCGCCTGCGCGCGGCCGTGCCGCCGCCGATATCGTGGACGGCCAGCCCCTCGCCGACGATCTGGCCGACGGTCAGCCTGGGCGAGAGCGAGCCGTAGGGGTCCTGGAAGACGATCTGCATCTCGCGCCGGAGCGGCCGGAGCGCCTTCCAGCCCTCGCCGTGGATCGGTCGGCCGCCGAAGACGATGGCGCCGCGCGAGCGTTCGAGGCGGAGCAGCGCCAGCCCGAGCGTCGTCTTGCCCGACCCGCTTTCGCCCACCACGCCCACCGTGCGGCCCTCGCGGATCGTGCAGGAAATGCCGTCCACGGCCTTGATATGGCCGACCGTGCGCCTGAGCGCGCCGCGCTTGACCGGGAACCAGACCCGCACATCGTCCGCCCGGATGACCTCCTCCGCGCCCTCCGGGGCCGGCGGCGGCTCGCCCTTCGGCTCGGCGGCCAGCAGGCGCTGCGTGTAGGCATGGCCGGCGCGCTCGAAAATATCGTCCCGGCTGCCGCGCTCGACGATCTCGCCTTCCGTCATCACGCAGACCCGGTCGGCCATCTTGCGCACGATGGCGAGATTGTGGGTGATGAGCATGAGCGCCATGCCGCGCTCGGCCTGGAGGCGTTTCAGCAGGTCGAGGATCTGGGCCTGGATGGTGACATCGAGCGCGGTGGTCGGCTCGTCGGCGATCAGCAGGTCCGGTTCGTTGGCGAGCGCCATGGCGATCATCACACGCTGGCGCTGGCCGCCGGAAAGCTGGTGCGGATAGCTGTCGAGACGCTGCTCGGGGTCGCGGAGGCCGACCTCCCGCAGCAGCTTCAGCGTCTCCGCCCGCGCCCGCTCGCGCGAGAGGCCCTTGTGCAGGAACAGCGTCTCGCTCACCTGCCGGGAGACCGTGTGCAGCGGGTTCAGCGAGGTCATCGGCTCCTGGAAGATCATGGCGATGCGGTTGCCGCGCACCCGGCGCATGAGGTCCTCGCCCGCGCCCATGAGCTCCTCGCCGTCGAAGCGGATGCGCCCCGACGGGTGCGAAGCCGCGGGATAGGGCAGCAGCTGGAGCAGCGAGAGGGCGGTCACCGACTTGCCGGAGCCGCTTTCGCCCACCAGCGCCAGGGTCTCGCCGCGCTCGATGTCGAAGGATATGCCGCGCACGGCGTGGACTTGCGTCTCGTGACTTTGAAAATCGACCCGGAGGTCCTCGACGGCCAGCAGCGCGCTCATCCCGTGAGCCCCTTGCGCGGGTCGAAGGCGTCGCGCACCGCCTCGCCGATGAATACCAGCAGCGAAAGCAGCACTGCGAGCGAGAAGAAAGCCGTAAGGCCCAGCCAGGGGGCCTGGAGATTGGCCTTGCCCTGCGCCAGCAACTCGCCGAGCGAGGCGGAGCCGACCGGCAGCCCGAAGCCCAGGAAGTCGAGGCCGGTCAGCGACGTGATGGCGCCGATCAGCACGAAGGGCAGGAAGGTGATCGTGGCCACCATTGCGTTCGGCAGCACATGGCGGAAGATGACGACCGGGTTGGAGACGCCGAGTGCGCGGGCGGCGCGCACATAGTCGAAATTGCGCGCGCGCAGGAACTCGGCGCGCACCAGCCCGACCAGCGCAATCCATGAGAAGAGCAGCAGCAGCCCGAGCAGCCACCAGAAGGTCGGCGTGATCGTGCTGGCGAGGATGATGAGCAGGTAGAGTGTCGGCATGCTTCCCCAGATTTCGATCATGCGCTGGCCGATCAGGTCGGTCCAGCCGCCGAAATAGCCCTGCACGGCCCCGGCCGCCACACCGACGATGCTGCTGAAGAGGGTGAGCGTCAGCCCGAACAGCACCGAGATGCGGAACCCGTATATCAGGCGGGCCATGACGTCGCGGGCCTGGTCGTCGGTGCCGAGCCAGTGCTCCGCATCGGGTGCGGACGGCGCGGGCGTGGCCAGGTCCCAGGCGACGGTGCGGTAGTCGTAGGGGATGATCGGGTTCAGCATCCAGCCTTTCTCGGCGATCAGCTCGCGCACATAGGGGTCGCGATAGTCGGCCTCCACCTCGAACTCGCCGCCGAACACGGTCTCCGGATAGCGTTCGAACACCGGCATGTAGAGCCCCCCGTCATAGAAGACGACGAAGGGCTTGTCGTTGGCGATGAACTCCGCGCCCAGCGAGAGGAGGAAGAGCGCGAGGAAGATCCAGAGCGACCACCAGCCGCGCCGGTTGGCCCGGAAATTGGCAAGGCGCCGGCGCGCCAGCGGACTCATCGCCCCACCTCAGACCTGCCGCGTTTCGAAGTCGATGCGGGGGTCCACCAGCATGTAGGTGAGGTCGCCGATGAGCTGCATGACGAGGCCGAGCAGGGTGAAGAACCAGAGCGAGGCGAACATGATCGGGTAGTCGCGGTTGAGCGCCGCCTCGAAGCCGAGCAGGCCGAGCCCGTCCAGCGAGAAGATCGTCTCGATCAGCACCGCGCCGGTGAACAGCACGCCGACGAAGGCCGCCGGGAAGCCGGCAATGACGATCAGCATGGCGTTGCGGAACACGTGGCCGTAGAGCACCCGGCGCGCCGTCAGGCCCTTGGCCCGCGCGGTCAGCACATATTGCTGGCTTATCTGGTCCAGGAACGAGTTTTTGGTGAGCAGGGTCAGCGTCGCAAAGCCGCCGACGACCATCGCTGTGACCGGCAGCGCCAGATGCCAGAAATAGTCGGCCACCTGCGCATGCCAGGGCCAGTGCTCCGCCCCGTCCGAGGTCAGCCCCTTCAGCGGGAACCAGTCGAGATAGCTGCCGCCGGCGAACAGCACCAGCAGCATGACCGCAAAGATGAAGGAGGGGATGGCGTTGCCGAACACCACGACCGCGCTTGACCAGATGTCGAAGCGCGAGCCGTCGCGCACCGCCTTGGCAACGCCGAGCGGGATCGAGATGAGATAGACCAGCAAGGTCGTCCAGAGGCCGAGCGAGATCGAGACCGGCATTTTCTCCAGCACGAGGTCCACCACGCGCTCGTCGCGGAAATAGCTTTCGCCGAAGTCGAAGCTCAGATAGTCGCCGACCATCTTGAAGAAGCGCTCATGCACCGGCCTGTCAAAACCGAAGCGCTTCTCGAGCTCCGCGATATAGGCGGGGTCAAGGCCCTGCGCGCCCCGGTAGCGGCTGTCGGAGCTCTCCGCGCTGCGCACGATCTCGGCGCCGCCGCGCGTTACCCGCTCTATCGCGGCGTCGCCATAGCCCTCCAGCTGCGCGATCGCCTGGTCGATCGGCCCGCCGGGGGCGAACTGGATGACGACGAAATTGATGAGGATGATGCCGAGGAAGGTCGGCGCCATCAGCGCCAGGCGGCGCAGGATATAGGCTGCCATCGGCCGGCTTGCGCGCGCCGCCGGCGGGCGGTCAGCCGCCGCGCGCCGCTTCCAGCGCGGCGGCCTTCGCGGGGTTGAACCACCAGCGGTTCGTGTTGACGCCGTCCATCGGCACGGTCGGCGGCCGCCCGAATTTGTCCCAGTAGAGCACGCGGTCGGCGGAGGTGTGCCAGTTCGGGATAACCCAGTAGCCGTGCAGCAGCACCCGGTCGAGCGCCCTCGTGCGATAGACCAGCTCCTGCCGGTCCGGGGCGGCTATCAGGCTTTCGACGAGAGCATCGACCACCGGATCGGCAATGCCGACGGAGTTGCGGCTGGCGAACTGGCCGGCGGCAGCCGAGCCCCAATAGTCGCGCTGCTCGTTGCCGGGCGAATGGCTCTGCCCCCAGCCGCCGACGATCATGTCGAAGTCGCGGCCGCGCACGCGCTGTGCATATTGCGAGGGGTCCACGAGCCGGATGCGGGCCTCGACGCCGAGCCGTTTCAGGTTGCGCGCGAAGGGCAGGAAGACGCGCTCGAAGGCCGGGTTGCGCAGCAATATCTCGAACGCCATCGGCTTCCCGGTTTCCCCGTGGACCAATTGCAGGTCCCGAAGCTCCCACCCGGCTTCTTTCAGCAGGCGTAGCGCGGCGCGGTAATTCTGGCGCGGCCAGCCCTTCCCGTCGGTTTTCGGCAGCTCGAACGGCTCGGTGAAAACCTCCGGCGGAAGGCCCGCGCGGTAGGGCTCCAGAAGTTCCAGTTCCCGGCCCTGCGGCACGCCGGAGGACGCGAGCTCCGAGTTGTCGAAGTAGCTCTCCGTCCGCCCGTATATGCCGTAGAAGAGCGTCCGGTTGGACCATTCGAAGTCGAAAGCGTAGCCGAGCGCGCGGCGCACCCGCCGGTCCTTGAAGATGTCGCGCCGGGCGTTGAAGACGAAGGCCTGCATCCCGGCCACGCGGCCGTGCTCGATGCTCTCCTTCTTCAGCCATCCCTTCCGCACCGGCTCGATATCGTATTCCGTGGCCCAGGACTTGGAGATGTTCTCCTCCCGGTAATCGATGTCGCCGGACTTGAGCGCTTCGCGGATGGCCGTCGGGTCGCGGTAGTACTCGTAGCGGATGCGGTCGAAATTGCCAGTGCCGCGCCTGACCGGCAGGTCGCGGCCCCAATAGTCCTCCACGCGCTCCAGCTCCAGATAACGCCCGGTCTCGAAGGAGGAGACGCGGTAGGGGCCGCTGCCGAGCGGCGGGTCGAGCGTCGTCGCCTGGAAGTCGCGGCTCTCCCAGTAATGTTTCGGCAGAATGGGTATCTGGCCGACGATCAGCGGCAGTTCGCGGTTCTCGCCGCCCGAGAACCGGAACCGCACGCTCCGCGGCCCCACCTTCTCGCCCTTGCCGACATCGGCGTAGTAGTGGCGGAAGAACGGCTCGCCCTGGGTTTTCAGCAGTTCCAGCGAAAAGATCACGTCCTCGACCGTGATCGGCCTGCCGTCGTGCCAGCGCGCCTCCTCTCGCAGATGGAAGACGACCCAGGAGCGGTCCTCGGGCCATTCCATGCTCTCGGCGATCAGCCCGTATTCGGTGAACGGCTCGTCGGCGCTGCCCGTCAGCAGCGTCTCGACCGGATTGGCCATGGCCGCCGCGTTGCCCTTGCCGTTATAGGGGTTGAAGCTGTCGAAGCTGCCCTGCACGCCGAACCGGATCAGGCCGCCCCTGGGCGCTTCCGGGTTCACATAATCGAAATGGGGGAAGTCCGCCGGATATTTCGGTTGCCCGTGCATGGCGATGGCATGGGCGCGGTGGACCGTCTCGGCGCGGCCGTCCGCAGGGGCGACGACCGCGCAGAGTAAAAGGACGAAAAGCGTTCGCATAGCGGGGATTATGCGGCCCGCCCCGGAGGCGGTCCAGTTACAGTTCTGCAAGCTACGCCGCTGTCAGAGAACCGCCTCGATCAGGTAGGGGCCGCGGTCGGCATTGGCGCGGCCGAGCGCGCGGATCAGGCCCTCGCAGTCCTCGGCGCGCTCGCCCTCCACCCCCATGCCGCGCGCCATCTCGACGAAGTTCATGTCCGGCCGGCCGATATCGAGCATGTCCAGCGCCTTGCGGCCCGGATTGCCGGCGCCGACATTGGCGAGCTCGCCCTTCAGTATCTGGTAGCTCCGGTTGGCCCAGATCACCACGGTGACGTCGAGGTTCTCGCGCGCCATCGTCCAGAGCGCCTGGATCGTGTACATCGCGCTGCCGTCGCCGATCATCGCCAGCACCTTGCGGTCCGGGCAGGCGATGGCCGCGCCCACCGCGCAGGGACCGCCATAGCCGATGGAGCCGCCCATGTTCTGCAGCCAGTCATGCGGCGGGGCGCCGGCCGTCAGCGGGTAGAAGCCGCGCCCGGTGGTCACGGACTCGTCCACGCAGATCGCGTTCTCCGGGATGGTGTTGCCGAGAATGGCCGCGAGCTTGTCGAGGTCGAACGCGCCCGTCGGCAGGTCCGGCCTGAACGGTTGCTGCACCGGCGCATCCTCGGCCCGCGCGCCCACACGCTCGGCGAGCCGCTCCAGCGCGTCCAACTGGTCCTCTTCAATGGCGGCCAGGCAGCGGATTTCGCAGTCGTCCGAGGTCACGACGCTCGGGCGGTCAGGATAGCCGAAGAACGCAACCGGGGCCTTGGCGCCGACCAGCACGACCGTGTGCATATCCTTGAGCTGCTCGACAGCCTGTAGCACCGGGAACGGCACGCGCCCGACCGGCACCCGGCCCGCGCCGCGCTGGAGCACGGCATTGGAGGTCTGGGCGAGCAGGGACGAGCCGGTCTTCGCCGCAATCGCCCCGGCGAGCGCGAGTCCGCGTTCCGTCAGCGCATCGCCGCTCAGCAGCAGCATGCAGCCCTCGCCCGCGGCGTCCGCCGCCGCCGTGACGGCCTCTTCATCCACCTTTGCGGGCGGCGCGACCCCGGGCACGGCGGCCACGCCGTTCGCTGCGTTCCAGGCCGTGTCGCCCGGCAGGATCAGGGTCGCGATTCGCCCCGGCGCCGCCATCGCCTCCGCGATGGCCCGGGCTCCGTCTTCGGCGACCATGGTCGAGTCGTGCGAGGTATGGACCCAGTGCGAGACGGGCCGGGCGATGCCTTCGATATCGGCGGTCAGCGGCGCATCGTGCTCGATGTGGAAGGTCGCATGCTCGCCGACGATGTTGACGATGCCGGAATGCGCCTTCTTCGCGTTATGCAGGTTGGCGACCGCATTGCCGAGCCCCGGCCCCAGATGCAGCAGGGTGGCCGCCGGCCGCCGCGCCATGCGCCAGTAGCCGTCCGCCGCGCCCGACACCACGCCCTCGAACAGGCAGAGCACGGAGCGCATGCCGTCCACGCGGTCGAGCGCCGCCACGAAATGCATCTCGGACGTGCCGGGATTGGTGAAGCAGACATCGACCCCGCCGCCCACAAGCGTCGTGACAAGGCTTTCCGCGCCGTTCATGACCGTGCAGTCTCCAATAGCGTATCGGCGGCCTCGTCCGGGGCCGCATTCCAGAGTCCGTCGCTTTTCCCGCGAAACCCGCGCCTAATCCGCGTCGCCGGACGCACGGGGAGCCGTACGTCCCACAAGCCCCAATCCTTCAAGCAGTCCGGCAAGCCGGGCGGTTTCCTTTTCCACGGCCGTCAGGCGGGTGCTCAGACGGCCGGTCACGGTAAGGATCAGCCCCGCCAGGACGACGCCGACTCCGATGACGGAGAAGATGATCGCCGTCGTATCGCTTTCCATGACGGCTCTTTCCGCGCGCCGGCAAATCCATATCGAACATACGCCATCCGGCCGGGCCCATCAAACGATGCGGGCCTTCCCCAGCGCCAGGTCGGCGATCTCGTCGGAGGTCGCGTTCCAGAGCCCATCCCGTTCGAGCAGCCGGCCGAGCGCGGCGTCGAGATGGCGGCTGCGGTGCGGCTGGCCGAAGATCCAGGCGTGGATGCCGAGCGTCATCATCCGCCCGCCCTCGCCATGCAGGCATTCGGCGGCGTCGGCGATAAGCTCCGGATAGCGCCACGCATCGACCTTGCGCACGGCGAACAGTTCCGCGTCGTCCCACTCGGTGTGGGCCGGGATCGACACCATCGGCGGCTCGGTGCGCATCGGCACCGGGCGCTCGTCGTTCGGCCAGTCGATGACATGGTCGAAGCCCGCTTCCGCCAGCAGGCCCGGCGTGCGCGAGCTCTCTCCGTGGTCCTGGCCGACCCAGCCGCGCGGGCGGCGCCCGAGGCAGGCTTCGAGCCGCGCGGCCGACTCGGCGATGAAGGCGCGCTCCTCCGCTTCGCTCATGCGCTCGGAGATCATCCGGTTGGCGACCGTTCCGTGCGCGGCGATGCCGTGGCCGTCCCTGAGCGCGCGCTCGACGATCTGCGGGCACGCCTCGGCGGCGGCCGCGCCGAGCGCGACGGTCGCCCGGAGCCCGTGCGCCTTCAATATGTCGAAGAGGCGCCAGACGCCGACGCGCAGCCCGTAGAGCCGGCGGGTGAAGTTGTTGTAGTCGGGCCGGTAGCTGCCGAGCGCACCTGCGAAGCGCGGGTCGCCGAAGGAATCCGGGTCCGGATCGAGTTCGAAATGCTCCACATGGATGAGCGGCATCACCGCGAGCCGGGCGCCTCCGGGCCATACGGCCGGAGCCTCCGGCGGCGGCCAGTCGAACCAGGGGTGGTCGTAGCCGGGGCCGTCGCGGTAGCGGCGCGTCTGCTCGCTCACGGGCCCGCCTCCGGCATGGCCCAGGAGGGCAGCCATTCCCGCATCGCCCAGTCCGCGATCTCGGAGCCGGTCGCCTGCCACACGCCCTCATGGCCCATCACATAGCCGAGCGCCTCGTCGAGATATTTGATCCGGTGCGGCTGGCCGTAGAGGAAGGGATGAAGGCAGATGGCCAGCACCCGCCCGGTCTCCGCGCCCTCCTCGTAGAGCGTGTCGAAGGCGTCGCGGATCATGCGGGCGAACTCAACGCCTTCCGACTGCCAGCGATAGACCTGCGCGTCGTTGATATCCATCGAATAGGGCACGCAGGGAAGGGCCCCGTGCTTCGTGCGCACCAGGGTCGGCTGGTCGTCATGGTAGTAGTCGGCGGTGTATTTGATGCCGAGTTCCTTCACGATGTCGGCCGTGTTGAAGGTGCCGGAGACCGCGGGGCCGAACCAGCCGGGCAGCATCTCGCCGCCGGTGGCGCGGGCATAGGTCTCGACGCAGTCGCGGATGACGGCGCGCTCGTCCTCCTCGGAAAGCCCCCACAGGTAGCGCGTGTTGTAGAAGCCGTGGCAGAGGATGTCGTCGCCGCGCTCGCGCAAGGCCTGCCAGACCTCCGGATAGTGCTCGATCACGCCGAAGTTGAGCGAGACCGTGGCCTTGATGCCGTGGCGGGCGAAGCAGTCGAGCATCCGCCAGACGCCGACGCGGTTGCCGTAGTCGCGCACGCCGTAGCCGATCACGTCCGGGGCGGGCATGCGCGGCCAGGCGTTGCGCCGGTTCACGAACTCCGGCCGGTATTCGTAATGCTCGATATTGGGCAGCACCCAGACGGCGAGCCGCTTGCCTTCGGGCCAGACGAGCTTCGGGCGCTCGGGCAGCGGGACAAAGGGGAAGCGGTCCATCATAGCGCCGAAAGGCTGCCCCGGCGGCGCGGAATTGTCCAAGGGTCTCATGGACGCAGCCGCGGGGCGCGTTTCCCCTTCAGGGCCGCCCGCCGCCGATGCGGAGATTGGCGCCCGCGACGTAGGACGCCTTGTCGGAGAGCAGCCAGACCACGCCCTCCGCGATCTCGTCCGGGTGCGCGACACGCCCCATCGGAATGGTCGGGCCCACGCGCGCGAGCCGTTCCGGGCCGGGCATGTCGGTGTCGGTCAGGCCGGGGCTGACGGTGTTGACCCGGATGCCCTCCCCGGCAAGCTCCTGCGAGAGGCCGATGGTGAGCGAGTTCACCGCCCCCTTGGACACGCTGTAGAGAACTGCTTCGCCCGGGCCGCCGGAAAGCGCGTTGCCCGAGGAAATGTTGACGATGGAGCCGCCGCGTCCGCCGTGGCGGGCGGAAAGGCGCGGGATCGCGGCCAGGGCGCACAGCATGCAGCCGAGCACATTGACGGCGAGCACCTCTTCCATCACCGGCCCGTCCAGCTCCTCGAAGCGCCCGCGCCGCCCGATCACGCCCGCATTGTTCACCAGTGCATCGAGCCGGCCGAACGCCTCGTCGCCCGCCGCGAACAGCCGGTCCACATCGGCCTTCGAGGAAACATCGGCCTGCACCGCCAGCGCCCGGCCGCCGGCGGCCTCGACATCCCGCACGACCGCCTCGGCGGCATCCGCCCGGCCGGCGTAGTTCACGACCACATTCCAGCCTTCGGCGCCCAGCAGCCGGCAGACCGAAGCCCCGATCCCCCGGCTCCCGCCGGTCACGATTGCGGTTTTTGCCATGTCTGTATTTCCTTCGTTCAGGGCCCCAGCACCACTAGGCTTGACGGCGCGCTGGCGTAGCGGGCGGCGATGCCCATGACCTCGGCCGCGCTGACCGCCTCGACGCGCTCCGTCAGTTCCTCCGGCGGGATCGGGCGGTTGTGGACCAGGAGCTGCTGGGCGAGCTGTTCGCAGCGCGAGGAGGTGCTTTCGCGCGCCATCAGCAGGCTGGCGCGAAGCTGCGCGCGGGCGCGGCCGAGTTCGTCCTCATCCGGCCCGCCGCCGGCCAGGTCTTCCAGTTCGCCGCGCACGATGGCGAGCACTTCCTCCGCGTTCTCCTGCGCCGTACCGGCATAGACGCCCACCAGACCGGTATCCGCCGCGGACGAGGCGAAGGAATAGATCGAATAGACCAGCCCGCGCTTCTCCCGCACCTCCTGGAAGAGCCGCGAGGACATGCCGCCGCCATAGAGCGTCGAGAAGACCTGCGCCGGATAGAAGCCCACTTCGCGGAAGCTCGGCCCCTCATA
Source organism: Alphaproteobacteria bacterium (assembly GCA_022827685.1). Lineage (GTDB taxonomy): Bacteria > Pseudomonadota > Alphaproteobacteria > Bin95 > Bin95 > Bin95. The sequence goes on along the minus strand of JAJEIH010000030.1, from coordinate 41,469 downwards.
GCCCAGCACCAGGTGGGTCTGCTCGATGTCGCGGGCCTCCCGCGCCTCCCCGCCGGCATAGCGCGCCGCCTCCGGCACGGGCGCGGGCGTCGCCGGCAGGCCTGCGAAATGCTGCTCCGCAAGGCGAACCAGCGCCTCGTGCTCGATATGCCCCGCCGCCGCCAGCACCATGGCGGGCGCCCGGTAGCGCTCGCCCATCCAGCCCGCCACCGCCTCCCTCGGCAGCGAGCGCACCACCTCCGGGCGGCCGAGAATGCTCCGTCCCATCGCCTGATCCGGAAAGGCGGTCTCCTGGAACAGGTCGAACGCCACGTCTTCGGGGAAGTCCTGCGCCTGCCCGATCTCCTGCAGGATGACGGTGCGCTCGCGCTCCAGCTCCTCCGCGTCGAAGACGGAGCCGGTCAGGATGTCGGCCAGGATATCGACCGCGAGCGCGGCGTCGTCCTTCAGCACCTTGGCGTAATAGGCCGTGACCTCGCGCGCCGTATAGGCGTTGAGGAACCCGCCCACCGCCTCGATCTCGCGCGCGATGTCGCCGGCCGTGCGCCGTTCCGTGCCCTTGAAGGCCATGTGCTCCAGCAGGTGCGAGACGCCGTTCTCGGCCGCGCGCTCATGGCGCGTGCCGACCCCGACCCACATGCCGAGCGACACGGTCTCGACGGTCTTCATGGTGTCGGTCGCGACCCGGAGGCCGTTCGGCAGGGTGGACACGGTGACGCTCATGGCCGGCGCACCCTTTCGCGGATGAAGGTCTTGAGAAGGCCGAGGTCGTTCGCCATGCGCTCCGCCCGTTCGGGGCGCTCCGTCTGTGCGGCGAGCGCGTCCGGCAAAGGCGGGCGGCGGCCGATGGCGCGCTCCACGGCGTCGGGAAACTTGGCCGGGTGGGCAGTCGCCAGCGCAACCGTCGGTATATCGGGATCGTGCAGCGCCCGGGCCGCCGCAATGCCGACGGCGGTGTGCGGGTCGACGGTCATGCCGGTTGCGGCATGGGTGCAGGCGATCTCGGCGAGCGTGCCGTCATCGTCCACCGCATGGCCCCGGAACAGCTTTCGCGCCGCCTGCCAGCGCGCCTCGTCGAGCGGCAGCCGCCCGCTCTGCCGGAAACCGGCCATGTGCCGGGCGACGGCCGGGCCGTCGCGCTCCAGCAGGTCATGCAGCAAACGCTCGAAATTGCTGGATACCTGGATGTCCATGGAGGGTGACCAGCTGGGCGTCACCGGCCTTGTGGACATGTCGCCCGCCTCGAAAAAACGCGCGAGGATGTCGTTGCTGTTCGAGCCGACGATGAAACGCGGCGCATCGAGGCCCATTTCGCGCGCCGCGTAGCCCGCATAGACATTGCCGAAATTGCCGCTCGGCACGGCAAAGGCGACAGGCCCGCCGCCCAATTGCGCCGCCGCATGGACGTAATAGACCGTCTGCACCATGACGCGGGCCCAGTTGATCGAGTTGACGGCGGCGAAGCGCCATTCCTCGCGGAGCCGGGTGTCGGCAAAGAGCGCCTTCACCAGGTCCTGGCAGTCGTCGAAGGTGCCTTCCAGCGCAACCGTGTGGATATTGGGCTCCTCCACCGTCGTCATCTGCCGGCGCTGCACATCGGAGATGCGCCCGTGCGGATAGAGCATGACGAGGTCGATGGTCTCCAGCCCTTTGACCGCCTCCACGGCCGCCGCGCCGGTGTCGCCAGAGGTGGCGCCGATGATGGTGATGCGCTCGCCGCGCGCCTTCAGCACGAGGTCGAACAGCCGCCCGAGCGCCTGCATCGCCAGGTCCTTGAAGGCAAAGGTCGGCCCGTGGAACAACTCCATCAGCCAGAGGTTCGTGTCGAGCTGTACCAGCGGGGCCGTCGCCGGGTGGCGGAAGCCCGCATAGACACCGGCCAGCAGCGCCCGCCAGTCCTCTTCTCCCGGCCCGCCGGCCGTGAAGGGGCGGGTGACGGCGAAGGCGCGCTCGGCATAGCCCGCGCCCGGCGCGCGCGCCGCCTCGTCCAGCCGCGGCCATGCGGCCGGCTGCCAGAGCCCGCCATCCTCGGCCAGGCCCGTCAGCAGGACGCCGGAGAAATCCCGCTCCGCCGCCTCGCCGCGCGTGCTGAGATAGCGCATCGTCACGCCCCGCGGCGCGCGTCTGCCGGTCTGCCGTTCATCGCCGTTCTCCGAAGACGGGCGAGAAATAGCACGGCAGGAGGCACGTAGCGACCGCTCGCGTCGCCCAATGCGAGAAAGCAGTAAATCTCAAAATTATGTTATTGACAACATATGCTCTGGGATACATTTTCTTGAAATGAGCTGGGTCGTCAGGATCGCGGGCGACAAGTCGGGCGGCAACACGAGACGGTTCTACCGGGTGCTTATCCGCAAGGCGGACGAGCGGTTCGACAGGCACCTGGCCCGGCTCGCAAAGCAAGGAGCATGCTGATGGCGGTGAATGTCGATGACAAGATTGCGGCATTGGACCCCGCAAGGCTACGCAAGGTCGAGGAGCGGGCGGCAGAGCTGATCGCGGAGGAAATGACCTTGTGCGAGTTGCGCAAGGCCCGGCAGATGACGCAGATGAGTGTCGCGCGCCAACTCGGCATATCGCAGGACGGCGTTTCCCGGCTCGAACAGCGCAGCGACCTGCTGCTTTCAACGCTGCGCAGAACGGTGGAGGCGATGGGAGGAAGCCTGTCGCTCGTCGCCAGGTTCCCCGACCGTCCTCCGGTCGAATTGACGGGCATTGCCGAGAGGGCGTCCAGCGAATGACGCCTTCGGCGGGGCCGGCAGTCGGCCCGTGCCGCGCGCCCGTTATGCCGGTAAATGCTCCCGGAACCAAGCGAGCGTTTCGTCCATGACCTCGGTGAAGGCGGGGTCCACATAGACCTCGTAGTGGCCGTAGCCTTGGAGCACGACCAGCTTCTTCGGCTCGCCGGCGCGGTCGTAGAGCGCCTGCGACTCCTCCGGCGGCACCAGCCGGTCGTCGTCGGTGGTGATGAAGAGCACCGGGCGGGGCGCGATCCTGTCCACGATCCATTCCGGGTGGAAACCCAGCGTCTCATCGACATATTCGAGCGGCAGCGTGTTGAGCGCGGAGGGCACATTGCGCCGCGTGGCGGCCGCGAGTTCCGCCGACTGCCGGTCCGGCAACAGCACCTCGCTGCGCTCGACCCACTCCGACTCGCCCTCCGTCGCGCGTTTCACCCGGTCCCCGGCGGAGCGCTCCAGCAGGTCGAACCATTCGTCCGGCCGGCGCACGCTGCGCATCCACCGCTCGCCATGGCCGATGCCGACCACGCTGACGACGCATTTCACCCGCCGGTCCACCGCGCCGGTCCATACCACCGTCGCGCCGCCATAGCTCGTGCCGTAGATGCCGAGCCGCGCCTCGTCCACCTCATCCTGCGCGCCGAGGTAAGTGAGCGCCGCCTGCACGTCCGCCACCCGGCTGTAGGGCGCAAGCCGGGTGCGCGGCCCCTCGCTCTCGCCCCAGCCCTTGTAGTCGAAGGCCAGCACGACATAGCCGGCCTCGGTCAGCACACGGGCATTGTCCGGCAGGTAGAGGTCCTTCACCCCGGTATAGCCGTGGCAGAGCACGATGCCGGCTCGCGTCTCTCCCGCCCCGAGGCCGTCCGGCCGGTAGAGGTCCCCGACGAGCTTGAACCCTTCGGAATAGAAGGTGACGGGTGTCGCGCTCATAGCGATGCTCCTCCTGCTTCGGGCTAGATCGCCCGCGCGCCCGGCGGCACCTCCGGCGCGGGGCGGGCGAGGCCGTAATGCGCGCGGAGCGTCGAGCCGGAATAGGCGTCGCGGAAGAGGCCCCGCTCGCGCAGGATCGGCAGCACACGCTCGATGAAGGCGTCCAGCATCCAGGGCAGCACGGGCGGCATGAGGTTGAAGCCGTCCGCGGCGCCGTCCGCCAGCCACTCCTCCATGAAGTCCGCCGTCTGCTCGGGCGTGCCGGCGAAGGTGTAGTGGCCGCGCGCGCCGGCAAGCTTGGCCAGCAATTGGCGCAGGGTCGGGCGCTCGCGCTCGACCAGGCCCAGGATCGTCGCCGCCCGGCTCCGCGCCGCCTCGACCTTGTCGGGATCGGGGAAATCCGCCGCCGTCAGCGGCCGGTCGAGTTCGAGATGGCTGAAATCGAAGCCGCCGAAGCGCCCGGAGAGCCGTTTCCTGCCGACCTCCGGGTCGGCCAGCCCGTTCAGTTCGAGAACGAGCCGCTCCGCCTCCTCCCGCGTGTCGGCAATGAGGGGGCTGAACCCCGGCAGGATCGCCACCCGGTCCGGGTCCCGCCCGGCCTTTGCCGCCCGCCCCTTCAGGTCGGCGTAGAAGGCCTGCGCCGTCGCCTTCTCCAGTTGCGCGGTGAACACCACCTCGGCATGGCGGGCGGCGAAATCGCGCCCCGTTTCGGACGACCCGGCCTGCACGAAGACCGGCCGCCCCTGCGGGCAACGCGGCACGTTCAGCGGGCCGGCGACCTTGTAATGCTCGCCGGCGTGGTCGAGCGCATGGATGCTGCCGGGCTTCGCATACCGCCCCGCCGGCCGGTCGTCGAGCACCGCATCATCGGCCCAGCTGTCCCAGAGCGCTTTCGCGACCGTCATGTATTCCTCGGCGCGCGCATAGCGGTCCGCATGGCTCACCTGGATCTCGTCGCCGTAATTGTGGGCCGCAGCGACCGACCAGGAGGTCACGATGTTCCAGCCGATCCGGCCGTTGCTGATGTGGTCCAGCGAAGCGAACTGGCGGACGAGGTTGAAAGGCTCGGTATAGGTGGTCGAGGCCGTCGCGATTAGCCCGATCTTCGAGGTCGCGGAAGCAAGCGCGCCCAGCAGCGTGATCGGCTCCAGCCAGCTTCGCGCCGTATGCACCACCTCGCTCGACATGGAGAGGCTGTCCGCGAGGAAGATCGAGTCGAACGCCGCGTCTTCCGCCTTCAGGGCCAGTTCCCGGTGGAACTCGAAATCCGTCAGCGCAAGCGGCGAGGCCTCCGGGTGGCGCCAGGACGCCTCGTGGTGGCCGCGGCTGTGGACGAACAGGTTAAGGCGAAGCTGGCGCGGCATCCCGTTCCCTCATCTCGGCCCTTCCCTCCCCGCCCGGCGGCGCCAGACCAGGTAGAGGATAGCCACGGCCCCGGCGAGCGCAAACCATGTGAGCGCATATTGCAGATGGTCGTTGCGGAAGCGCGGCTCCGGCGGACGGGCGCGCGGCCAGTCCGGTGCGCCGGCGGCAGGCGCGGCCTGGACGTAGAAGGGCAGGAGCGGCCGGCCGAGATGCGCCGCGACAGCCTCGGGGTCGATATGGAACCAGATGCCGCGCGCAGGGTCGTTATCGGCGGCGAGGGGGCCCGGCTCGCTCGGGAAGCGCACCACGCCCTCCAGCGCCGCCGGCGGCGTCGGGCGCGCATCCGGCGCGCTGCGGGCGGGCTCCACCCAGCCCCGGTTGACCAGCACCGATACCGCCGCGCCCGAAGGCCGGAAGGACGCCAGCACGTCGAAGCCGGCGCGCCCGTTCCAGGTCCGGCTCTGGAGCAGCAGTTCGGGTTCTTCCCACACGCCCTCCAGGCTGACGCGGCGCCAGGCGTCGCCGGGGCCGACGCCGGCGAGCGAAGTCATGGGAGGTTCGGCGACGCGCTCCGCCGCGCGGTCGATCAGCTCGCGCTTCCACTCCCGCCGGTCAAGCTGCCAGGCGCCGAGGCCGATCAGGACCGCCAGCGCCGGCAGGACGAACAGGATGAACGGGACGCGCCGCCGGATGGCCTAGCTGCCCCAGATATAGACGACCGAGAACAGGAACAGCCAGACGACATCGACGAAATGCCAGTACCAGGCCGCCGCCTCGAAGCCGAAATGATGGTCGGGCCGGAAATGCCCCTTGATCGCCCGGAACAGGCAGACGGTCAGGAAGCAGGTGCCGATGATGACATGGAAGCCGTGGAAGCCCGTCGCCATGAAGAAGGTGGAGGGATAGATGCCCTCGCGGAAGCCGAAGGCGGCATGGCTGTATTCGAAGATCTGGCAGCCGGTGAACAGCACGCCGAGCGCGACCGTGCAGGCGAGGCCCTGGATCAGCCCCGCCCGGTCGCCGTGCAGCAGCGCGTGGTGCGCCCAGGTGACGGTGACGCCCGAGAGCAGCAGGATGAGCGTGTTCAGGAAGGGCAGCCCGAACGCCTCGAAGGGCACGATGCCCGTCGGCGGCCAGACGCCGCCGGTCGCCTCGATACGGCCCGGCATTTCCTCCGCGCCGAAGAACAGCGCGCCGTCGAAGAACGCCCAGAAGAAGGCCGAGAAGAACATCACCTCCGAGGCGATGAACAGCGCCATGCCGAAGCGCAGCCCGATCTGCACCGGCTGGGTGTGGTGGCCCTCATGCTCCGCTTCGCGGATCACGTCGCGCCACCACACGGCCATGGTGGCGAGGATCAGCACCAGGCCGAGCGCCATGACCCATATCACCCCGTCATGCATGAACAGCACCGTGCCCAAGGTCGCGAGGAAGGCCGCGACCGCGCCGATCAGCGGCCAGGGACTCGGATCGACCAGATGGTAGGGGTGCTTCTGGACGTGGCTATCCGCCATGGGTCTGCTCCCGATTGGTCGCGGCGGCGCTAACGCCGCCATTCGTAGTGTTCGCCGCGTTCAGCGCGGCGGCGCTGACGCCGCCATTCGTAATGTTCGCCGCGGCGGCCTGTTGTTTCTCTGTCGCCGCCGCATCGCCCGACGGCTCTTCATCGGACCTGAAGAAAGTGTAGGACAGCGTGATCGTCCCGACATCGCGGACATTCGGGTCCCGGGCGATCTCCGGATCGACGAAGAAGGAGACCGGCATGTCGGCGCTCTCGCCCGGACCCAGCCGCTGCTCGGTGAAGCAGAAGCAGTCGATCTTGCTGAAATAGGCGCCCGCCTTCAACGGCGTGACATTGAAGACCGCCGCGCCGGTGACGGGTTCGTCGCCAAGGTTCTCCGCCCGGTAGAAGGCGAGCGCCTGCTCGCCGAGCCGGACCGTGACCGCCCGCTCCACCGGGCCGAAGCGCCAGTCGAGGTCGGGCGCGATGTCGGCGTTGAAGCGGATTTCGATGCTCGGCGCGTCGGCCGCCGCCTGCGGGGCCTCTGCCGCCGTGCCGGGCGTGCCGCCGAAGCCCGTGACCTGGCAGAACAGGCGGTAGAGCGGGGCCGACGCCCATGCGAGCGCGCCCATCGCCAGCGGCACCGTGACGAGCGCGGCGGCAATGCGCCGGTTCCGGCGGCGGTCAGCCATGGCTCAGCCGCCTCCCATCCGCACCACGCTCACCGCATAGACGACGACCACGAAGGCCAGCAGCGCCACGAGCAGGACCCGGTTCTTGAAGCGCCGGCGGCGTTCTCTTTCCGAAAGCTCCGCCATTCATAGCCCCAGGGCCCGGTCCGCGAGCATGGCGGAGAAGAGCGCCGCCAGATAGACGAGCGAGAAGCCGAAGAGCGACCGCGCGCTCCGGTCGTCGGCGCGGCGCCAGACGGCAAGCGCGCGGCGCAGGAACTCGGCCCCGAGCAGCGCCGCCGCCGCGCCGTAGAGCCAGCCGAGGCCGCCCGCCGCCACGGGCGCCAGGCCGAGCGGCGCCAGCACGGCGCTGTAGATCAGGATCTGCCGCCGGGTCTCCTTCGCCCCGGCCGTCACCGGCAGCATCGGCACGCCGGCGGCGGCATAGTCGCCCGAGCGGGTGAGCGCCAGAGCCCAGAAATGCGGCGGCGTCCAGATGAAGACGATGGCGAACAGGCAGAGCGGCGTCAGCGCCAGATCGCCCGTGACCGCGGCCCAGCCGATGACCGGCGGGATGGCCCCGGCCGCGCCGCCGATCACGATGTTCTGCGGCGTGCGGCGCTTGAGCCAGATCGTATAGACGAAGACGTAGAAGGCGATGGTGAGCGCCAGCAGGCCGGCGGCGAGCCAGTTGACGGCGAGGCCCATCATGCCGACCGCGCCCGCGGACAACAGGATGCCGAAGGCGAGCGCGTCGTCCGGCTCGATCAGGCCCTGCGGCAGCGGCCGGGCGCGCGTGCGCTCCATCACGGCGTCGATATCGCGGTCGTACCACATGTTCACCGCGCCGGACGCGCCCGCCCCGGCGGCGATGCACAGCACGGCGACGGCCGCCAGCAGCGGGTGCAGGGAGCCCGGCGCGATCGCCATGCCGACCAGCCCGGTGAAGACGACCAGCGACATGACGCGCGGCTTCAGCAGCGCGAGCCAGTCGCCGACGCCGGCAGACGGCGCGAAGCCGGCGGTCGGCGCGAGGCCGGCGGTTCCTGCGGTGGAGGCGTCGCTCACGGGTTCAGTCGATCCTCCGGCGCTGCGGGGAGTCGGGGACGGGCGCTAATGCGCGTATTCGTCCTTGATCTCCGGGACTTCATCGAAGGTGTGGAAGGCCGGCGGCGAAGGCACGGTCCATTCCAGCGTCGTCGCGCCCGGACCCCAGTAGTTCTCCGCCACCCGGCGCCCGCTGGTCAGCGTGTAGATGAGCAGCAGGACGAACAGGATCGCGCCGGCAAACGAGAGATAGGCGCCGAAGGACGAGACCATGTTCCAGCCCGCAAAGGCGTCCGGATAGTCGGGATAGCGCCGGGGCATCCCCTGGAGGCCCAGGAAGTGCTGCGGGAAGAAGGTGAGGTTGACGCCGATGAAGGTGATCCAGAAATGCAGCTTCCCGATCCACTCCGGATACTGGCGCCCGCACATCTTGCCGAGCCAGTAATACATGCCGGCGAAGATCGCGAACACGGCGCCGAGCGAGAGCACATAGTGGAAATGCGCCACGACATAGTAGGTGTCGTGCAGCGCCATATCGACGCCCGCATTGGCGAGCACCACGCCGGTCACGCCGCCCACGGTGAACAGGAAGATGAAGCCCAGCGCCCAGAGCATCGGCGTGTCGAAGCGCAGCGAGCCCCCCCACATGGTCGCGATCCAGGAGAAGATCTTGATGCCCGTCGGCACGGCGATGACCATCGTGGCGGCGGTGAAATAGGCCCGCGTGTCGATGTCCATGCCCACCGTGTACATGTGGTGCGCCCAGACGATGAAGCCGACGAAGCCGATGGCGACCATGGCGTAGGCCATGCCGAGATAGCCGAAGACGGGCTTGCGCGAGAAGGTGGACACGATCTGGCTCACGATCCCGAAGCCCGGCAGGATCATGATGTAGACCTCGGGATGGCCGAAGAACCAGAACAGGTGCTGGAACAGGATCGGGTCGCCGCCGCCTTCATAGTTGAAGAAGGAGGTGCCGAAGTTCCGGTCCGTCAGCAGCATGGTGATGGCGCCGGCCAGCACGGGCAGCGAGAGCAGCAGCAGGAAGGCGGTCACCAGGATCGACCACACGAACAGCGGCATCCTGTGCAGGGTCATGCCCGGCGCGCGCATGTTGAAGATCGTGGTGATGAAGTTGATCGCGCCCAGGATCGAGGACGCGCCGGCGAGGTGGAGCGCGAAGATCGCCATGTCCACCGACATGCCCGGATGGCCGATGCTGGAGGACAGCGGCGGATAGACCGTCCAGCCGGTGCCCGCGCCGATGTCGAGCACCGCCGAGAGCAGCAGCAGCACGAAGGCCGGGACGATCAGCCAGAAGCTGATATTGTTCATCCGCGGGAAGGCCATGTCGGGCGCGCCGATCATGATCGGCACGATCCAGTTGCCGAAGCCGCCGATCAGCGCCGGCATCACCACGAAGAACACCATGATGAGGCCGTGCGCGGTGATGAAGACGTTCCAGAGCTGGCCGTCCATCTGGCCGTCGGGGCCGGTCAGATACTGCGCGCCGGGCTCGCCCAGCTCCATGCGCATGATGACGGAGAAGGCGCTGCCGACCAGGCCCGCGCAGATGGCGAACAGCAGGTAGAGGGTCCCGATGTCCTTGTGGTTGGTCGAGAAGAACCAACGCACGAAGAAGCCGGGTCTGTGGTCGTGATGGTCGTCGGCGGCATAAGCCATGGGACGGGCCCTCCGGCTCCTGTTCAGCGGGCGTCGAGGCTGGCCATGCGGACCGGCGCCTCGCCGGCGGGCGCGTCGCCCGCCTTCGCGTATTCCTCGCGCGCCTTCGCGACCCAGGCGTCGAATTCCTCCTGGCTGACCGCGCGCACCTCGATCGGCATGTATCCGTGGCCGGTGCCGCAAAGCTCCGAGCACTGGCCGTAATAGACGCCTTCCTTCTCGATCCGCATCCAGGTCTCGTTGATGCGGCCCGGCACATTGTCCATCTTGACCCCCGCCGCCGGCAGCGCCCAGGCGTGGAGCACGTCCGAGGAGGCGAACAGGATGCGGATGTTCCTGTTCACCGGCAGATAGACCGGGTTGTCCACCGAAAGCTGGCGCATCTGGCCCTTGGAGGGGTCGATCTCCTCGTCCGGGATGATGTTGCTGTCGAACTCGAAATCGCCGTGGTCCGGATACTGGTAGGACCAGTACCACTGCCGCCCGATGGTCTTGAGCGTCATGTCGGCCTGCTCGATCCGGTCGTTCTCGTACATGATCCGGAAGGAGGGAATGGCGATCAGCACCAGGATGACCGTCGGGATCGCCGTCCACAGCACCTCGACGAGCGTGTTGTGCGTGGTGCGGCTCGGCTCCGGGTTGCGGCTCTCGCGGAAGCGGAACGCGACATAGGCCATCAGCCCGAGCACGAACAGCGTGATGACCGTGATGAGGGGCAGCAGGATGATGTCGTGGAACCAGGCGATGTTTTCCATCGTCGGGCTCACGGCCTCCTGGAAACCGAGGCCCCAGGGCTCCGGCTGGCCTGCCGAAGCGCCGCCGGCCGCCATGCCGGAAAGCAGGACTGCGGCGCCGGGCGCGGCAAATTTGTGCATGGCAGACGGTCCTCGAACGTCCTCGACTGGGCCTGTCACGGCCCGGATTGCGGGCCTTGCAGAAACCGGCTCGACAATAAAAGCGGCAAGCCCCGCATATTATGCGACCCGTTGTCCCAAGTTTTCCCGCGCTGCTGTAGAATCCCCTGTCTTGCCGCCTGCCGCAACCCCGCCCGAGGAGCGCCCGCCCCCATGTCTTCCGCCCTTCCCCGCCCTGCCCCTCTCGAGGAGACGGAGGCCGTCTTCTTCGGGCGCGCCGGCCTCGACCGCGCCACCGCTGAACGCATTCTCGACGACGCGCTCAGGGGCGCGGACGACGGCGAGCTCTACCTGCAATACGCGGTCTCGGAGGGGCTGACCCTGGATGACGGCCGGCTCGCCGGCGCCACCTACGACGTCAGCCAGGGCTTCGGGCTGCGCGCGGTCTCGGGCGAGGCGACCGGCTACGCCCATGCCGCGAGCCTCGACGAGCCGGCGCTCCGCCGCGCGGCCGAGGCGGTGCGCGCGGTCTCCTCCGGGCGGAGCGGCGCGCTGGCGCTGCCGCCGGCGGCCGCCAATCGGCGGCTCTACGGCCCGGAGAACCCGCTGGACGCGCCGGACTTCGCCGGGAAGGCGGCGCTGCTGGCGCGAATCGACGCCTATGCCCGCGCCGCCGACCCGCGCGTCGTGCAGGTCACGGCCTCGCTTGCGGGAAGCTGGCAGGCGGTGCGCATCCAGCGCGCGGGCGGCGAGGCGGCCGCGGACATCCGCCCGCTGGTGGTGGTGCGGGTGCAGATCGCCGTGCAGGCCCCGGACGGGCGGGTGGAGACCGGCTCTCATGGATGCGGCGGGCGGGTCGGCTTCGGGGAATTCCTGGAGGAAGCGGCCTGGAAGGCGCAGGTGGACGAGGCGCTCCGCCAGGCGCTGGTCAAGATCGACGCGGTGCCGGCGCCCGCCGGCGAGATGACCGTCGTGCTCGGCCCCGGCTGGCCGGGTGTGCTGCTGCACGAGGCGGTCGGCCACGGGCTCGAGGGCGATTTCAACCGCAAGGGCACGAGCGCCTTTGCCGGCCTCATCGGCGAGCGCGTGGCGGCGCCGGGCGTGACCGTGGTGGACGACGGCGGGCTCGAGGACCGGCGCGGCTCGCTCACCGTCGATGACGAGGGCACGCCCACCGCCCGCAACGTGCTGATCGAGGACGGCATCTTGAAGGGCTTCCTGCAGGACCGGCTGAACGCGCGGCTGATGGGCGTGGCGCCCACCGGCAACGGCCGGCGCGAGTCCTTCGCGCATGCCCCCATGCCGCGCATGACCAACACCTTCATGCTCGCCGGCGACCGCGAGCCGGAGGAGGTGATCGCGTCCGTGGACCGGGGCCTCTACGCGATCCAGTTCGGCGGCGGGCAGGTGGACGTGACCAACGGCAAGTTCGTCTTCAACGCGACCGAGGCCTACCTGATCGAGAACGGAAAGGTCGCGGCCCCGGTGCGCGGCGCGATGCTGATCGGCAACGGCCCGGACGCGCTCACCCGCGTCGCCATGATCGGCAATGACCTCGCGCTCGACGACGGCATCGGCATGTGCGGCAAGGACGGCCAGTCCGTCCCCGTCGGCGTCGGCCAGCCGACCCTGCGCATAGACGCCATGACCGTCGGCGGCATGGCGGGATGAGGAGAGCGGCCCGCAGTCGATACGGCCTGCCGGGAGGGCACGGATGACCCAGCCTCAGAGCGTCGGCAGCTTCGACTATGTGGTCGTCGGCGGGGGCTCGGCGGGGTGCGTGCTGGCGAACCGGCTGTCGGAGGACGCGCGCAACCGGGTGCTGCTGCTGGAGGCGGGCGGCCGGGACAACTACATCTGGATCAGGATTCCCGTCGGCTATCTCTACACCCAGAACAACCCGCGCACCGACTGGTGCTTCGCCACCGAGGCGGAGCCCGGGCTGAACGGGCGCACGGTCCCCTATCCGCGCGGCCGGGGGCTCGGCGGCTCCTCGTCGATCAACGGCATGGTCTATATGCGCGGCCAGGCCCGCGACTATGACGGCTGGGCGCAGATGGGCAATCGCGGCTGGTCCTGGGACGACGTGCTGCCCTGGTTCCGCAAGTCGGAATACCATTTCGGCCCGCCGGACGAGTTCCACGGCACGGGCGGCGAGTGGCGGGTGGAGCAGCCCCGGGTCGGCTGGGAAATCCTCGATGCCTTCCAGCGCGCCTGCGCCGATATCGGCCTGCACCCGACGCCGGACTTCAACGACGGCGACAATGAGGGCACCGGCAAATTCATGGTCAACCAGCGCGGCGGCACCCGCTGGAACACCGCGCGCGGCTTCCTGCGGCCGGCGGAGAAGCGCCCCAACCTGACCGTGCTGACCGGCGCCCGCGCGCGGCGCATTCACTTCGACGGCCACCGCGCGACCGGCCTCGAATTCCGCCGCAAGGGGCGGGACGAACGGGCGGAGGTCGCGGGCGAGCTCGTCCTGGCGGCGGGCGCCATCGGCTCGCCGCATCTGCTGCAGGTCTCCGGCGTCGGGCCGGGCGCGCTGCTGCAGGAGAAGGGCGTGGCGGTGTTGCACGAGCTTTCCGGCGTCGGCGGCAACCTCCAGGACCACATGCAGATCCGCATGGCGTTCCGGGTCTCCGGCGTGGAGACGCTCAACCGGCGCGCGAACAGCCTCTGGGGCCGGCTCGGCATGGGGCTCGAATACATCCTGTTCCGGCGCGGGCCGCTCACCATGGCGCCGAGCCAGCTCGGCGCGTTCGCGAAGTCCGACCCCGCGCGCGAGACCGCCAATGTGCAATATCACGTCCAGCCGCTCTCGCTCGACCGGTTCGGCGAGCCGCTGCACACCTTCCCCGCCTTCACCGCCTCGCCCTGCAACCTCAGGCCGGAGAGCCGGGGCTGGATCACGCTCAAATCCCCGGACCCGGAAGAGCCGCCCGCGATCCGGCCCAACTATCTCTCCACGCCCGGCGACCGGCAGGTGGCGGTCGATATGGTGCGGCTGACCCGGCGCATCGTTGCCGCGCCGTCGCTCGCGCCCTACGCGCCGGAGGAGTTCGTGCCCGGCCCCGCCTTCGAGTCCGACGAGGAGCTGGCCCGCGCCGCCGCCGACCTCGGCACCACCACCTACCACCCGGTCGGCACCTGCAGGATGGGCAGCGACAGCGAAGCGGTCGTCTCCGACCGGCTGAAGGTCCACGGGCTGGAGAACCTCCGCGTCATAGACGCCTCGGTCATGCCCGCCATCGTCTCCGGCAACACCAACAGCCCCACCATCATGATCGCCGAAAAGGGCGCCGCCATGGCGCTGGAGGATGCGCGGGGATAACCCCAATCGTCACCCCGGACGGCGCGCCAGCGGCGATCCGGGGTCCATCTTCCGGCCTTTCCGCTAGGCCGAAACGGTTGTGGATGGGCCCCGGATCGCGGTCCGGGGCGACAATTTCAGGTTCGGACCGAAATGCGGTTCGACCGGAACGGATTCCGCAACTATCCGGCGGCGTTGAACCACCCTTCGACGCGGGAGTGCCGCTCGGCGAGGCGCTGCATCTCGGTCCGGAAGTCGTCCATGGCGCGCTGGAACGCGCGGCGGTCCGCATCGGCGGCGCGCCTGTCCTCGGTTATGCGCCTGTCAAGGCGGGCGGCCATGCGCCACGCCATGCCGGCGAGAACGCCGCCGACGCCGACGATGGCGAGCAGGATCGGAATCGTGTCGGCCGATTCGAACATGGCCCGACTTTGGAAATCATGCGGCTGAATGGCAAGAGCGTTCCGACGCCGCGACCGACCGGCTCAGGGTCCGCAGGCTGGAGACCCTCCGCGTCATGCCCGCGATCACCTCCGGCAATACCAACAGCTCCACCATCATGACCGCCAGAAAGGGCGTGGCGGGATGCCGATGGATTCTGCCTATTGGGCAACTGCCAAAGGTATAAACTCTCCATAATCGTCCTCAAACATTTGGCGATGATATCGCAGATATTCGGGATTCGGTTGTTCTCCTGGAATCCTCGGCACACGAATTATGCCGCTCGGACGAAAGAGCGGCCTAATCTTATCGGGTAGACGTCCCGGAGATTCCATAATCCGATAGTCATCGCCGACGGCAAGTATCCCTCGGTCAAACAGCCAATGCATAGTCTTCGACAATGCAAGCCCATTGCGGACACTGTCGTTACCCTGATGGTTATGACCTACCGGCACGATATGCGCAGCATCGACTTCCGCTCGGTTGCCACCGTTCAAAATCTTCAGATCCGTGAAAGCACAACACGAGTCATAACTTCGCAAAACAGCAGCCCTGAACAGCGGGTCTCGGACCTTCCGGTTTCCCGAAAGGGGCACGACTGCGCGAGAGAATGAAGAAGGATCTGACAAATCAGAATCCGAGAAATCGAACTCCGAAATACTGTATTCCGAGAAGCCAATCTCTGAAGAATAGGAGTCCGAAAAACTAGACGAATCGGACAATTGGAGATGCTCTGGGATCATCATCCCAGCATCCCGAATAGAGTAAAAATCAGCAGCATCAATACGGCGCACAGCCCATTGTCGAAGCCCCCGATTCGTGGAGCCGTCTGGTTGCTGTAGCCTGCTTTCGTAATGGGTACCATCCAAACGCCTGAAATGCACCAGTTCGGGGAAGTCGAAATAATCGGTGATTCGGGCATAAGAATGATTTGGGTCTTCTGGGTCTGGGTCAATATCGTCAATGCGCGCTGCCGCGAAATAAACGTGCCGGCCAGGAGTTGCTGCGCTCTTGCCCTGTGGCTCGAAATAAACGATCCATTCTCCTACCGCCTCCTTCATAGCCTTCAGATAGGGTCGATTAGGAAAGTGGTAGTGCCTCTCAGGCTGGTCCTTGTACTTTGAGCCAGACTTGTGAAGCAATACGAGGTTAGTCAACGAAAATAACCCCTTCTAGTGACTCGCATCACGACAGATTCCGAGGCCCCTACCCACCCCACAGACAAGGTAGGGTACCAGCATGTCCTCGCCGAAATGGAGTTCCGGCTGATCGACGATCCACCAGCCGCCCGGCCTGCCCCGACCCCACCGGAACGGACTGCCTATTTCCATGCCGAGCGAGGAGCCGGCTATGGCGTGGCTATTGGCCGGCTGCGGCTGGAGGCGCAATGCTCCTTTGATGATCTCGGACGCCATATGCGGCGGAGCGTCGAGTACATCCGGGTACGTCGCCTTAAGGGCCGGCCGCTTCCGGCGCAAGGCCACATCTGCGCTCATGCCATGCTCTCCACTCCCCGAATTCCTGCGATGCTACGACCGCCCGGCCGCCGTGTCACGGCTACGGGGCGGGGCGGCACTGGTCGCGGAATGCGGTAGGGTTCCGCTGACGGAACCGGAGCACCTCGATGGACCCTCCCGGCTGGGACCGGCCCGCAGTCGCCGGGCGCTATCTCGAATCCCTGTCCGGGGTCGGGCACTCGTTCGTTCGAACGCTCTTCCTTGCCCCAAGGCCGATGAGCCGCTGAGCGGCGGGGACCGCGACGCCCTTGAGGAAGGTCGCCGCGCCCTGGACGCCGACGATACCGTTTCCGACTACGAATTGCGCAATCGGGCCTGTTAAGCCGCCCGCCCCGCGGCCCCGGCGCAAGCGCCCGCCGTCAGCCGCCGCCCGCCTGCCGCCGGGTGCGGCGCGTCTTGCGGTCCAGGCCGTGGCGTTTCAGGAAGCGCTGCAGCGTGGTCGGATAGACCTTCACCCCCTCGGCGGCGAGCGCATCGCG
Source organism: Alphaproteobacteria bacterium (assembly GCA_022827685.1). GTDB lineage: Bacteria > Pseudomonadota > Alphaproteobacteria > Bin95 > Bin95 > Bin95. The sequence goes on along the minus strand of JAJEIH010000030.1, from coordinate 24,930 downwards.
CAGCCCGTACATGGAAATGTCCGGCTGCGCGACCAGGATGCGGAGGATCAGCCCCCGCGCCCGCTCCAGCCGCGCGGTGCTGCCGCCCTGCGCGGCGGCCCGCACCCGGCCGGTCTCGCGATACCGCCGCACCCACCGGCTGACCGTCGCCCTGCCCAGCCCGAACCGCCGCGCCGCCGCGCTGCCGCTCATGCCCTCATGCAGCACGGCCGCCATCGCCAGGCCCCGCAGCTCCTCGTTCACCGCCCGGCCCTTTCTCGGCGCCGGCAGGACCGTCGGCGGCGCGCCTGCCGCTTCGTCCGCCGCTCCGTTCGTCATCGTCTCCGCTCCTCCGGTGCCGCAGCGCCGTTCTCCAGCTCAGCTTGACCGCAACAAACGGCCCTCTTCGGCTCAACTTGACCGCAACTTGCCGCCGTTCCGCCGGCGGTGGCCCATGCGCCGGACGCACCCCTCCCGTTGGTGGCCGGCGTGCCGTTCATCCGTCCTGCGGCGGCTACCGGGCCCGGCTGAGAGTCGGAAGGGCGCAAACGCGGCCCCAGGAGGCCGCCGCCGGCGGTTCACGTCATGGCTTCGATGGGTCCGTTTTCTTCGTCAATCGGAATATATGGGGAACAAACAGGCAGTTGTCAAGCAGATCAAAGGCGTCGTCCCGGCCTCCGAGCCGAGACCTCCCTCCAGCACCGCGCAAGCCGCTCAAGGCCCCGGCTCGGGGGCCGGGGCGACGGTTGGGAGGCTTACCCGCAGGCGAGGTTGTCCGGCAGGGTTTCCGGCTTCACATGCGGGCCGCAGATGGTGTGGATGACGCCGTCCGGCACGAAGGCGAGGAAGGCGAAGGCGAAGGTGACGTCATGGACGGCATCGACGAGGCCGCCGTCCTCGGCGCGGCGCTGCACGGTGACATTGCCGATGTCGCGGCCCTCGCGGATCACGCCCTGGTCGAGCGCGGAGTTCTGGCCGGGCGCCCATTCCAGCACGAGACCGCCCGCCTCGATGCGCTTCTTCTGCTTCAGCAGGTCCACCGTCCAGGCCCGCTTGCCGACCATGGCGACGCGCGCCAGCGGCGGCACCGCCGCCAGCTTGTATTCGCCCCGGTAGAGGAAGGGCCAGTGCGCGCCGTCATAGCCGGCATAGGGGTTCGCGCCGTAGCTGCGCAGGGCCGGGTCGTTCGGCATCAGCACCTTGCCGTCCGGCGCGGCGGCGGCGAAGCGCTGGAAGCTCTCCACCCGCGAGGGCAGCATGGTGAGCCGCTCGCCGGTCAGCTCCCCCACCATCGCCTCGCCCAGGAACTGCTGCCACCAGCTTTCCGTCTGCCGGTCCCACATCACGAGGTCGGAAAAGCGCAGCAGGCCCGTCGTGCCGAAATCGAGCACCCGGCCCGCGACCCGCCGGTCGAACACCAGCGCCGCATCGCAGAGCGGGCAGTAGGTCACCGCCACGGGCTTGCCGGCGATGGTGTCGTTCACGATCTCGTGCCAGATCAGGATCGCCAGCGGATAGGCGCGGCGCTCGCCGTCCACCGCCAGCGAAATCACCGGCTCGGTCGGCGCGATCAGCTTCTCCGCCTCCGCCACTGAGGCGAACACCGGATCGTCGATCGGCGGGATCTGGTCGCGCGCGACGCCGCCGGACGCGATCTCCTCGAACGGCACCGAATGGCGGCTGAAATCCGTGTTGGGCCAGGCCTTGCGCCAGTATTCGTCGGGGCCCGCATCGGCGGCGGGCGCGGCGGCGGGCAGGGCGGCAAGGGCGATGAGGACGAGGCCGGCGAGGATGCGCATGGGGGACCGGGCTCCGGCGGTTGGTGGCTGGTGGTCGGTGGCCAGTGAATAGCAGTCAGGCCGAACCCTATCCACTATCCACTGGCCATTATTCAGTCGAGGCCGCTCACCGTCTCGGCCGCCAGCCCGCGCACGACCGCGCGGAGCGCCGCGTCGCTGTCGGCGCCGCCGCCGGCGGCTTCAAAGGCGGCGCGCTGGCGGTCGGCGGAGGTGCCGCGGGCCGCGATCCGCCGGGCGCGCTCCACCTCCGCCCGGCAGCCGAGCGCCTCGGCGTCCTCGCGCACCAGCTCCAGAAGCTCGTCCGTGAGGTCGGCGAAGGGCACCAGCGCGCGCTTGCCGAAATCGACCAGCCGGCTGCGGCTGCCGTAGCGCTGCGCCAGCCAGCGGTTCTCCTGGACGAGCATGTTGGGGTAGTCGCGCCAGCGCTGGTTGCCGAGCCGCAGGCGGTAGAGCATGCGCAGGATGCACTGGAACAGCGCGGCGACGGCGAGCGCGTCCTCCATGTCCGGGCAGACGTCGCAGATGCGCATCTCCAGGGTCGGGAAGCGCGAACTCGGGCGCAGGTCCCACCAGATCTTGGAGCCGTCCTCCAGCAGGCCGGAGCTCGTCATGTGCTCGATCATGCGCTGGTATTCGCTCCAGCTCGCCAGCGGCTCGGGCAGGCCGGTGCGCGGCATGGCGTCGAAGACCGTCAGCCGGTAGGACGCCAGCCCCGTGTCCCGCCCCTGCCAGAAGGGCGAGGAGGTCGTCAGGCAGAGCATGTGGGGCAGGAAATACCGGGCCTGATTCATCAGGTCGATGCGCAGCTCCTCGTCCTCGATGCCGACATGGACGTGCATGCCGCAGATGAGCATGCGGTAGGCCACGGCCTGCATGTCGTGGGCGAGGCCCTCATAGCGCTCCTTGTGGACATAGTCCTGCTGGCGCCAGTCGCCGAAGGGGTGCGTGGAGGCCGCGACCGGGGCGAGGCCGTGATTGCCGCAGGCCCCCGCGACGCCGCTCCTCAGCCGGCGCAGCTCCGCCCGGACCTCGCCGATATCGCCGCAGACCTTCGTGCCGATCTCGACCTGGGCCTGGAGGAACTCGTTGGTGACCTGCTCGCCGAGCGCGCTCACGCATTCGTCCATCAGGCTCTCCGGCGGGTTGGAGGCAAGCGCGCCCGTCTCCGCATCGACCAGGAGATACTCTTCCTCCACGCCCAGGGTGAACGCGGGTTCGGCAATTGCCATGGGTCCGTCCCTCCGCCGCCGGGAGCCGTTCGCCGTCCAAGGATACAGAGGCCCCGGACAAACCGGAATGCCGACCGGTATCGAGTGGCGCTGCCGGCGCGGCGGCGCGCTATAGTCCGGGGCGAGCGATGGAAGGAAACGCCCCATGCAGTTCGGCGCGATGGTCAACACCAAGATCGACGAGTGGCAGACGCTGAAGCTCGCCGAGGAGCTCGGCTACGACTCGGGCTGGGCACCGGACAGCCAGATGATCTGGTCGGACTGCTACGCCGTGCTGGCGCTGGCCGCCGCCAACACCTCGCGCATCCGCCTCGGCACCGGCGTCGCCATTCCCGGCACGCGGCTCGCCCCGGTGACGGCGCATTCCATCGCCTCCATCAACCGCCTTGCGCCCGGCCGCGCCTTTCTCGGCATCGGCACCGGCCACACCGCCATGCGCATCATGGGCCATCCCCCCATGAAGCCCGCCGCGTTCCGGGACTATCTCCGCGTGGTGCGCGGGCTCCTCCACGGCGAGGAGGTCGCGTTCACCCATGACGGCGTGACGCGGCCGATCCGGTTCCAGAACCGCGAGATGGGCTTCATCGGCTTCGAGCCGCCGGTGCCGATCCATGTCGCCGCCAACGGGCCGAGGGCGCTGGAGATCGCGGGCGAGCTCGGCGACGGGCGCATCTGCGCGGGCGCGGAGCCCTTGGGCGTCATGGCGCGCAATCTCGACCGGGTGAAGGCCGGCGCGAAGAAGGCGGGCCGCACGCTGCCCGAGGACTTCCACGCCTCCACCCTCACCTTCTACTGCGCCATGAAGCCGGGCGAGAAGGTGAGCGACCCGCATATCGTCGAGGAGATCGGCGCGCAGGTGGGCGCGACCCTGCACTACTGGTGGGAGCATGCGCGCATCGTCGGCCACGACGGGTTCATCCCCGACTACGCCCGCGACGACTGGGAGCTCTACAACCGCTTCCTCGGGGACCTCGGCATTCCCGACGACCGGATGCATCTCCGCGTCCATCAGGGCCACTGCTCCTATCTGCCGGAGGCGGAGCACCGCTTCGTCACGCCCGCCACGGTGCAGGCGACCGGCGGGCTGGTCGGCGAGCCGGACCTGATCGTCGAGCGCATCCGGGCGATGGAAGCCGCCGGGTGCCGGGAGATCGTGCTGCTGCCGCCCAAGGCGGTGGACCGGCGCAATTTCCGCCGGTTCGCCGAAGAGATCATGCCGAAGTTCCGCTAGGCGGGGTCCCGAGGGAAACGCCGCGCGATGAGCAGCGCTCCGGGCAGGCGGGCGGCGGCGGGCGTCGTCGTCGTGGGGCTGGGCACGGCCATCGGCTCGCTCGACACGGCCGTCAACATCGCCTTCCCCGACATCGTCCGCAGCCTCGGCATCGAGCTCGCAGACATCCAGTGGGTCGTGATCTGCTACGTGCTGACCTATGCGAGCCTGATGCTGGTCTGCGGGCGGCTGGGGGACCTGTTCGGCCATGCGCGGCTGTTCCGCATCGGGCTCGCCTGGAGCGTCGCCGCCTTCGTCGCCTGCGCGCTCGCGCCCGCCTTCGAAATCCTGCTCGCCGCCCGCGTGGCCCAGGGCATCGGCACGGCGATGGTGCTCGCCGTCGGTCCGGCGCTGGCGACGGCCTATTTCCCGGAGTCCTCGCGCGCGCGGGTGCTCGGCGCCTACACGCTGCTGTTCGCGCTCGGCGGCGCGGTCGGGCCCTCGCTCGGCGGCCTGCTGGTGGACGCGATGGGCTGGGCCGGCGTGTTCTGGTTCCGCGCGCCGATCGCGCTCGCCGCCCTGCTGCTGTTCCGCGCGCCGCCTGCTGCCGCTGCCGGCGGAGGCGCGCCCCGCTTCGACGCAGTGGGCGCGCTGCTGCTGGTCCTCGCGCTCGGCTGCCTGCTGCTCGGCATCAGCCGGGCGGCGAGCGGCGGCTGGTTCGGCTTCGCGCTGCTGGTGGCGGCGCTCGCGGCCGGCGCCTGGTTCGCGCTCCGCAGCCACCCGTCTCCCATCATCCGCCTCGCCCCCTTCCGCCGGCCGGGCTTCTCCATCCCGGCGGCGAGCAATATCGCGGTCAATCTCGTCGGCTTCGCGGTGATGCTGCTGGTGCCCTTCTGGCTCGACCGGGTGGCGGGGCTGGACGTGCTGACCGCCGGCGCCCTGCTCGCCCTCTCGCCGCTCGGCATGGCGCTCGCCTCGCCCCTTGCAGGACGCTGGGCGCAGCGCCGCGACGGCAGGCTGATCGCGGCGGCGGGCGCGCTTGCGGTCGCTGGCGGGCTTGCCGGCATCGGCCTCTGGGGCGGGGCGCCCGGCATGGCCTTCGTCGCCGGCGCGCTGCTGCTCCACGGCGCGGGACTCGGCATCTTCCAGGTCGCCTATCTGGAGGTCGCCAGCGCCAGCCTGCCGCTGGCCGACCGGGGCGTGGCCGGCAGCCTCGTCATGATGACGCGCACGCTCGGCGTGGTGCTGGGCGCAACCGGGCTGATGCTCGCCTTCAACACCGTCGGCGGCAGCTTCCTCTACGCTTTCGCCGCCGTGTTCCTCGGCTCCGCCATCATCCCCGTCGCAGCGGCCCTGGCCCTGGCTTTTGCGACCGACAGGGCTTCCCGGTAAGCCGACGACAGCAGGGCCCGGCCCGCCCTACCGGTTGTCCTCCAGGATCATGCCCGCGCCCTTTTCGGCGATCATGATGGTGGGGGCGTTGGTGTTGCCGGTGGTGACGGCCGGCATGACCGAGGCGTCGATCACCCGCAGCCCTTCCAGCCCGCGCACGCGCAGGCGCGAATCGACCACCGCCATCGGGTCCTCGCCCATGCGGCAGGTGCCCACCATGTGGTAGATCGTCCGGCCTGTGTGGCGCACGAAGTCCTCCAGCGCCTCCTTGCCGTCCACCTCCGGCCCCGGCGAAATCTCCCCCTGAGTGATGCCGGCAAAGGCCGGCTGGGCGAAAATCTCGCGCGCCTGGCGGACGCCCTCCACGGCGACTCGCAGATCGTCCGGGTCGTCGAGCATGTTTGGGCGGATGGCCGGCGGGGTGAACGGGTCCGGCGAGACGGCCACGATCTCGCCGCGCGAGGACGGGCGCGCGATCGAGACCGCCACCGACATGCCGGGCTCCCGCTCCAGCCGGCCGAAATCGTCCTCGTTGAAGCTCGCCGGCGTGAACAGGAGCTGGATGTCGGGCGAGGCAAGCCCCTCCCGCGAGCGCGTGTAGCATTGCGCGCTGGAGACGCCGAAGGTGAGCGCGCCGTTGCCGAGGAGCGCGAAGCGCGCCATCTCGCGCACCAGCCGCCAGCCGCGCGCAAGCTGGTTGATCGACTGCTGGCCGCGCACCCGGTGGGAGATGCGCACGGTGTAGTGGTCGGAATAGTTCATGCCGACGCCCGGCAGGTCGTGGCGGACCTCAACGCCGATCTCCTTGAGCCGGTCCGCCGGGCCGACGCCCGATATGTGGAGCAGATGCGGCGAGTTGACGGTGCCGCCGGAGACGATCACCTCCCGCGCCGCGCTGACTTCCCGGTCCCGGCCGCCTTGCCGGAAGGCGACGCCGGTGCAGCGCTTGCCGTCGAACTGGAGTCCGGTTGCATGGGCGTCGGTCACGACCCGCAGGTTCGACCGCCCGCGCGCGTCGCGCAGGAAGGTGCGCGCCGTCGAGCCGCGGAAGCGCCCGTTGCGCGACATCTGCGAATAGCCCACGCCCTCGGCCGGCGGCCGGCCGCTCAGGTCGCGCGCGAAGGCGTGCCCCGCCTGCTGCGCCGCCTCCACGAAGCGGTGGGTGAGCGGCAGGACCGTCCGGTAGTCCTCGACCAGGATGGGACCCGACTTGCCGCGCTCGCCGGGGTCGCCCGGCCCGTAGCGCTCGATGCTCTTGAAGTGCTGTTTCACGTCATCGTAGGACCAGCCGCGCGCGCCCATCTGCGCCCAGCCGTCGAAATCGGCCGCATTGCCGCGGATGAACAGCATGCCGTTGATCGAGGACGAGCCGCCCAGCACCTTGCCGCGCGGGCAATGGAACGCGCGGTTGCCGGTCTTTTCGTCCGGCTCGGTGTAGTAGTTCCAGTTGACGACCGGGTGGGTGATGAGCCTGAGCACGCCGGCGGGCACATGGATCAGCGGGTTCGTATCCTTCCCGCCCGCCTCCAGCAGCACCACTTCCGCGCCGCCCGCGCTCAGCCGCTCGGCCAGCACGCACCCGGCGGAGCCCGCCCCCACGATCACATAATCGGCCTGCATGGTCCTCAACCCTCCCCTGCCCCGGCTCCAGTGCCGGCCAGCACACCGCCGGCAACCGCTACACTACCGGTCCTGTCCCCGCCCGCAAACGCTCCGCCGGGACACGAAAAATGCGCCTTTGCAGGTCTCCCGACAGAACGGAAACCACATCGGGAATGAGCGGCTGCAACTCCGTAATGCGATTACGGGCAGCGAGCATCACCACGACCGGCATCGGCAGACGGTTCGTGTTCTGCTGATATTCGAAACCCCGATCCACCGTGACGAGAGCCTGAAACCCCTGACCTGCCGCCAGAGACAACAACCGGCCATTCCGGGTTCCTGCCCACCCCATTTGCTGAACCGTCCGCACATCGAACCGTTCAGGAAAAAACGAGGCGAGCCGCCTGGGTACAGACTCGTCAAGCAGCAGCTTCATTCGTATCGGACAGCAGCAGCGCTGCGGCGCGCTCCAGCACGGCAATGGCCTGTTGCCGCGATACGCTGGGGAAATCTTCCAGAAATTCGTCCAGACAGTCGCCCGCTTCCAGATTCTCCATCAGAATGCGGACCGGAACCCTGGTGCCGGCAAAAACGGGAGTCCCACCGAGAATTTCCGGATCCCTGTCGATCAGCTTGTCCGTCATTCCTGCCTCCGTCTCCAAATCTGTCCGGCCCAACACCCCCAAAGCTCGCAGTGAGACTGTAATCGCTGTTCTGCTCGTCGGCGTCAATGCCGGGCGATGGTGTAGCCGGCCTGTTCCCTGTCCCAGGCGCCGGGCGGCAGGCCGGCGTCGCGGAGGTCGCCCTTGCGGAGCTTGCCGGATGCCGTCTTCTCGAACCCGGCGACGAAATCGACGAAGCGCGGCACGGCATAGCGCGGCATCCGGGGCACGCACCAGTCGAGCAGCTCGCACGGGTCCGGCCGCGCGCCGTCCTCGGGCAGCAGCAGCGCCAGCACCTCCTCCTCGCCGCCCGCGCCCTCGACCCTGACCCCGACCACGGCGCTCTCGGCGATGGCGGGGTGCGCGTTCAGCACCTGCTCGACCTCGAAGGCGGAGATGTTCTCGCCGCGCCGGCGGACGCAGTCCTTGAGGCGGTCCACATAGTGGAGCCGGCCGCGCTCGTCGTAGCGCGCGGCATCACCGGTGTGGAACCAGAAATTGCGCCAGGCTTCCACTGTGCGCTCCGGCATCCGGTAGTAGCCGGCGAAGAAGCAGCCGGGCATTTTCGGGCGGACCAGCAGCTCGCCGACCTCGCCCGCCGGCAGCGGCATGTCCGTGTCCGGGTCCACGATGCAGGCCTCGAACCACTGCTCCGAGATATATCCGGCGCAGCCCGGCTCCACCGGGTCCGGGAGCGGGCACCAGAAGGGCATGCCGCATTCCGTCATCCCGAAGCCCTGGAGGATGCGCAGGCCGAAGCGTTCCTCGAACGCCGCCCCCCAGGGGCCGATGGGCACCGCCAGGGTCACGCGCAGGCGGTGGTCGCGGTCGCGCGGCGTGGGGGCCGTGTTGAACAGGAACTCCGGCATGACGCCCAGCAGATTGGTGTGCGTCGCGCCGCAGGCGATCACCTCGTCCAGCCAGCGGTTGGGGCTGAAGCGGCGCACGATATGGACGTGCGCGCCCACCGTCAGCGCCGCCAGCGTCTGCGCGCAGAGCGCGTTGATGTGGAAGAGCGGCATGGAGACGTAATAGCAGTCGTCCGCCGTCAGGCCCGTCGCCTGCGCCGTCGCGGCGGACATCAGGAACAGGTGCCCGTGCGGCAGCAAGACGCCCTTCGAGGGCCCCGTGGTGCCGGATGTGTACATGATGGCCGCGATATCCCCGGGCCGGGCGCCTGTTTCCGGCGCCGAGCCGCCCTCCCCTGCGGCCAGGAACGCCTCGAAGCTGAAAACCCTGCTGTCGGCGAACAGGTCCGGCAGGGCCGCCGGCGCTTCGTCTCCGACCACGGCCAGCCGCGCCGGTCCCGGCGCCTCGATACCGTCGAAGGCCTGCAGCAGCCCGGCCTCCGCCACGACCATCGCCGGCTCGGCGTTCCCGACCTGGTGCGCCAGGAACGCGCCCCTGAGTTCGATGTTGACCGGCACGATGAGGGCGCCGGCCTTCATCGCGCCGAAGAAGGCAATCAGGATTTCCGGTCCGTTGCCGAGCAAGGCCATCACCCGCTCGCCCGGACCGACCCCGGAGGCGGCGAGCGCGGCGGCGAAACGGTCCGACTCCCGGTCGAGGCCGGCGAAGGTCAGCGCCGCCCCGCCCTCGAAGGTCGCGAAGACCCGCCGCCCATGCTCGCGCGCACGGGCGCGGACCAGATGGATCATCGTCCAGTCCGGCCGGACGCGCCCGTCGCCGAGAACCGCTTCGCCCCTCATGGCGGACAACACTACCGGCGCGCCATCCCCGTGCAAATCCTCCGGGGCCGGCCCGTGTCTCCCTATTCGCCCGCCACCGCCTCGAATATCTCCGCGAACAACGCCCGCTCCTCCGCCGTCCCCACCGTCACGCGGATGCAGCGGTCGAGCGGGGCAACGCCCGGCATGCGCACGAACACGCCCTCGTCCTGCAGCCGCCCCAGCACCGCGCGGGCCCGGTCGCCGTCCGCGCCCATGTCTATGGCGACGAAGTTCGTCGCGGACTGGACGGTCGAGAGCCCGAGGCGCTGGGCGAGCGCGTAATAGTCGTTGCGCCCGCGCTCGACGTCCCGGACCACGGAAGCGATGAACGCCGTGTCGCCGAGCGAGGCGAGCGCGCCCGCCTGCGCGATGCGGTTGACGCCGAAATGGTTGCGGATGCGCCCGAGGCCGCCGATGGTCCGGGCGGGCGCGACGGCGTAGCCGATGCGGGCCCCGGCCATGCCGTGCGCCTTGGAGAAGGTCCGCATGCGGATGACCCGCGGATCGCCGGCCTCGACGGGAAACACCGCCGGGGCCGGCGCGAAATCGATATAAGCCTCGTCGAGCACCAGCAGCGTCCATTCCGGCAGCTCGTCGATGAACGCGCGCACCGCGTCCGCATCGTGCCAGGTGCCCATCGGGTTGTCGGGATTGGCGAGGAAGACGAGCGGCGCCTCCAGCCGGCGCACGGCGTCCAGCAGGGCTTCGAGGTCGATCCGGTCGTCGCGGTAGGGGACCGCTTCCAGCACCCCGCCGAAGCCGGCCACATGGTAGTTGAAGGTCGGGTAGGCGCCGAGCGAGGTCACCACCGGCTGCCCCGGCTCGACGACCATCCGCACGACATTGCCCAGCATCTCGTCGATGCCGGCGCCGAGCAGCACTTCGTCCATGGAAACGCCGTGAAGCGCGGCGATGGCGCTGCGAAGCTCATAGCCTTCCGGGTCGTTGTACCAGGAGATGTTCCGGGTGGCCTCGCGCATGGCTTCGGCGGCGCTCGGAGAGATGCCGAAGGCGCTTTCGTTCGCGCCGACCCGGACGCGGAACGCCGCCCCGCGCCGGCGTTCCAGCGTCTCCGGGCCGACGAACGGGATCGTCGAGGGCAGGCTTTCAACCAGATTGGTGAAGCGGGGGACAGCAACCATGGCCGTTTACTCGCGACAGGACGGGCGCAGTCGCAGCCCGTACGCATTGACCCACGGCAATATCCGACCGCGCCCGCGCCGGCTCGTCAATAGCGTTGATTGCCTGTCGGGCGTCCCCGCTCAGAGCGCGGCGGCGCGGGCGAAGGCGGGGCGGTCTGTCGTGCGGTTCCAATAAGCCTGGATGTTGGGCGTGAAGGCTTCCCCGATGCCGATCCGCTTTGCGAAATGCAGCGCCCAGACGATGGCGATGTCGGCGATGGTGAAGCGCCCGGAACAGAGATAGTCGCGGCTCTCCAGCGCCGCCTCCAGCACACGCAGCCGGCCGAGGAACCAGAGCCGGTAGTCCTCGACCACCTGCGGCAGGCGCCGCTCCTCCGGCTCGAGATCGCGGTAGCGGAAGACCAGCGTCTGCGGGAAGGTCAGCGTGGCGTCGCTGCGGTGCAGCCAGTCGAGCCAGAGCGGATAGTCCGGCTCGTGCGCCGCCACCCGGAGCGGCGTCGGGCCGTAGCGGTCCACAAGGTAGTGGCAGATCGCGCCCGACTCCGTCATCCAGACATCGCCGTCGATCAGGCAGGGCACGGTGCCGAGCGGGTTCACCTGCTTGTAGTCCTTGTGGTGGGCGCGCGGCGGGAACTCCAGCGTCACCAGCTCGTAGTCGAGCCCCATCTCCTCCAGCGTCCACACGCACCGCATCGAGCGCGCCTGCACGCAGTGATAGAGTTTGATCGCCATGACCCCAGTCCTTCTGTCCGCCGCCGACTTTCATTGCTGTAGGAATAGTCTTGCTCCAAGTCAATTAGCCCTACCGCACAAATCGACGAAGCGAATCGTCAGATCGATTGCTGTACCCGCATGCTTAGCTGCGGCATATTTGGCCGGTGTCAGCGGCCCTGCTTCCTTCTGGGTTTCTTAATGTCAGCTTTATCGCTTGATGCGTGCCGGAATTCTTCCGCAGACAACAATTCTTCAAGTGGGATTGATCGAACCTTGGTCAATAGCTTCTGCTTCTCTATCTCCAACAAATGTTCTAAGTGGCAGAGCATGATGGTTGCAAGCTCGATTATGTCTTCAACATCTTCAACACTCAATCCCACAACCCGAGAGTGCTGACATTCGATAGCATACACGCCTTCTACATCAACACGCTCCTCCACATATCGAGCTACTGGTTGAAATTCCTCAAATGCATTCACAGAATGAGCAATGTGCTTATCTCGAAAGGCCTTAAGGTAATCATGTTTAGCGCGTTGATATTTATTTAATTTTCCCAAAACAGATTCACCCAATCTTCTATTTGCTCCATTGGAAAATGGACGAATATATCTTACTAAGGTTGCTGTTGAAAAAGCGTCTATGTTTTGCATGTTGTTCAGCTCTTGTTTGAATATATGTTCCAGATAGCATTTCAATTCTTTCGCCAAATTACATGCGCTTTCGAGGTCATGACGAATACCTACCAAATCGGCAAAATCAGACGCCTCGGGTAAATTGAATGGCACAAATGTATAGGTTGCCATAGATCAATCTCGCTTCTAAGCCGTATGGGAGTATCGAATCTGCACCGCCTATACCTACGCTATGCGGCCGGTAGGTTTCGCATCCATCTCCGGGAGTTCGGCTGCTGGGACGAATTCCCCGAGGCCGATCTTCGCATTTACCCGCTGGGCGCCCGGCGCGGCGTCGAACCAAGCCCGCGATGCCAGGTAACGGTCCCTCAACTTTCCTCGGCCAGCTAGCAGCCGTTCAGGTATTTCCGAAGCCCGGTACAGGCCGCCAAGGGAAGGGGGCGGCATGGGCCGCTTTTGCAGGGCCTGCCGCGTCACCTGCAACCGGGCGGCGACATCCGCGAGGCTCACGAGGTCGGGCCGGACCTCCCGAAGATCCGTCCCCTCGGGAAGCGCGGCCGCGGCCTGCCCGACCGCTTCGACAATAACGGCCTCCGGGTCCCGCCCGGCCCGGATGAATGCCAGACCAACGGAACCCGGCCTGCCGAGACCGACCACCGCATCGTCGCATCCGGCTTCATGGAGCGCATCGAGAATCGCGCTTTCGTCTAGCCCACCTTCCGGCAGCGCAAAGATAAGATCGAACTCGAACTCCCTTTCAGCCACTATCTTCGCCTCCTCTCATCACGCAGCCGGCGGCCTTCGAAACCAACGCCCGCGCATGGAGCTGCGGGTTCCTCGGCGTGCTCCAGACCGACATGCGGCAGAACTGTCCCGACCGGCAAAGGTTTCCGGCGTTCGCCGGGCAGAGCGCATAGCCCCAAGCATGCGAACTGCGGCCTCTTGCCTTCTGCACGGTCCAACCATCGGCTTCCAACGTCCTCAATGCCGCCTCGATTTCCTTGTTCGGATGTCGGATTCTCAACTCATATAAGCCTTGCAATGCCGGTTGTCATTAGACAACCAAAATCCGCAAGCGCCGGCTTCGGCGAGGACATCGGGGTGGACCCCATGCCGTCTGCCATCTACAAAACCGCCAAGGCTCGCACGCGCGTTTCTCGAAACTCCAGACACGGGTCGAACCCGGAGGAGCGGCTGTCATGGCCAAAGGGCAGAAGCTTCTTCCCGGCGCCGTTCCGGCGAACAGGACGGGGGACCGGGAGTCTGCGCCGCTCAAACATCTCGGCTTGCCGGACGACCTGTTCGACAGTCGCGATCCAGTGCAGGCCGCCATCGACGCCGGGGACTATAACGATTCCGCCGGTATCTGGAGCGGACCGCCCCGCCGCCCTCAAATCTCGTCGCCGTAACCGTAGTCCCGGTCCAGCCGCTTGCCCATGGCGCGGGCGTGGGGGGCGCCTTCGGCTATGAGGGCGAGCACATAACCGTCGTCCGGCAGGCCGGCCGCGGCGGCGAGCATCCGCACCTCGTCCAGCAATTCCCCCTCGGGCGGAAGGACGGGCGCGGGCAGCGACACCGCTTCGCGCTCCGGCGGCGGGCCGGCTTCCAGCGCCGGGCGGCGGCTCCGCCATTCGGTCGCTTCCTCGAAGGCCTGGCCGGCCGCAAGCACGACCCGGTCGTGGAAGGGCGCGGCGGCAATCTGCACGCCGAGCGGCAGGCCGCTTTCCGAGTAGCCGGCCGTGATCGTCAGCGCCGGCCCACCGGTCACGTCGAAGGGCGTGGTGATGCTGGGGTAGAGCCAGAAATTCGCCGTGTCGTGGGCGTCGAGGCGCGGCGCGGGGCCCGTTGCCGAAGGCGCGATCAACATGTCGAAGCGCTCATAGACCGGCTCCATCGCCCGGCGGAGCTGGCGCCAGCGCCGGTGCGCGGCGATGTAGTCCTGCGAGGTGTAGCAGACCGCGCCGAGCGCGCGGGAGAGGAAGTCCTGCCCGAAATCGCGCGGGCGCGTCTGCAGGTCGCGCCGGTGGACGTTGAAGAGCTCGCTCTCGGCTATGGTGATCTTGACGTCGTACCAGTCCTGCACCGGCGGCATGCGGGCGGTCTCCACGCTTGCGCCGAGGCTGCGGAAGACGTCCGCCATGTGTTCGCAGGCTGCGACCATCTCCGGCGCGCATGTCAGGTCCTCCTCCCAATAGTGGCGCAGCAGGCCGACGCGCAGCCCGGCCATCGAAGGCGGCGCGGGGCGCTGCGGGCGGGTCGAGGAGCGCGGGTCCTCCGGGTCGTGGCCGGCCAGCGCATCGAGCAGCAGCGCGCAGTCCTCCGCCGTCCAGGCGAGCGGCCCGCAATGGTCGAAGGTGAAGGAGTTGGGGATGACGCCGCGCCGGCTGACCAGCCCGTAGCTCGGCATCAGCCCCGCAACGCCGGAGAGCGCGGCCGGGCCCCTTATGGAGCCGCCCGTGTCGGTGCCGAGCGCGCCGAGGCAAAGCCCCGCCGCCACCGCGACGCCGGAGCCGCTCGACGAGCCGCCGGAGAAATGGTCGGTGTTCCAGGGGTTCCGGGCGGGCGGCCAGGGCAGGTCGAAGCTCGGGCCGCCATGCGCGAACTCATGCGTGGCGAGCTTGCCGGTGATGACGGCGCCCGCCGCCCTCAGCCGGCGCACCGTCTCGGCGTCCTCGTCCGGCACGCGGTCCTGCCGGGTCTTCGAGCCGCCCGCCGTCAGCACGCCCGCGGTGTCGTAGATGTCCTTGAGCGCGACGGTGACGCCGTGCAGCGGCCCGCGCCTTCGCCCGGCGGCGATCTCCGTGTCCGCCGCCCTGGCGTCCGCCAGCGCGCTTTCCGCCATCACCGTCACATGGCTGTTCAGCCGCGCGTCATGGGCCTCAATGCGCGCGAGCGTCGCCTCCACCAGCTCGACCGACGACAAGTGCCCCGCCGCAATGGCCCGCGAGGCCCCGGCAAGCGTGAGATGCGCGAAATCGACCATGTGCCTCTGCCCTTTCCCAAACAGGCGATGGAGCCGCCATTATGCCCGGAAAGACGGCATTGCAGGCAAAGGCCGCGCGGTTTTCCGCGGAGTGCGCCATCGACGGCTGCGAGGCGCCGGTTGCGGCGGCCGCCCGTTATTCGGCGGCGACGGGTGGCGGCGCGAGGTCGTCGTTGCGCCCCAGATGCAGGTGCAGCATCCCCTCGATCCGCGAGAGCCGTTCGCCCTGCTCGCACAACACGCCGTGAATGCCGTCCATCCGGGCGTCGATTCCGTCCATCCGGGCATCCATCTGGTTCATGCGGGCGTCGATCCGGGCGTCCATCGCCTCCAGACGGGCCTCGAACCGGTCCATGCGGGCGTTCATGTCGGCGCGCAACTCCCGCCCCTCGGCGCGCAGCCGCTCCCGGTCCTCCTTCGCCTCCCGGAGGCCGGCGGACAGGTCGGCGCGGAAATCGGCGCTCAGCGCGCGGTGGCTCTGCCAGAGCAGCCCGGCAAGCGTCGCGCCCACCGCCAGTGTCGCGATCATCTCCGGCGTCAACGGCCCGTTCCCGCTCCCCCGAATGCCGGAGGAACCCTATACGCCCCCGCCGGCCGCCGCAAGGCGGGGCCCCGCGCCGGGCTTGACCGGCCGCCGGGCGCGCGCCACGAATGGCGCGGCTGGAAAACCGGAGGGCAGGCATGCGCTGGGCGCGGATCGAGACGGCGGACGGACCCCGCTACGGCATCGTCGAGGGGGACAGCATCGCAACCGTCGAGGGGTCCCCCTTCGACGGGCATGCGCCAACCGGAGAGCGCGTCGCGCTGGACGCCGCCCGATTCCTGCCGCCGGTCGTGCCGCCGACCTTCTACGCCGCCGGCCTCAACTATCCCGAGCACGCCGTGGCGGCGGCCAACAAGCGCGGCGAGGTCCCGTCCCTGCCGGAGACCGCCGATATCGGCTACCGCGCCGTCAACGCGCTCACCGGCCACAAGCGGCCCATCGTCATCCCGGCGGATGCAACCGGGCGCGTGCAATACGAGGCCGAGCTGGTGGCCGTCATCGGCAGGACGGCGCGCAATATCCGCGAGGACCAGGTGCGCGCCCACCTGCTCGGCTACACCATCGGCAACGATGTCTCCGAGCGCCACTGGCAGGCGCATGACCGCACGCTCTGGCGGGCCAAGAACACGGACAGCTTCGCGCCGATGGGCCCCTGGATCGACACGGAGTTCGACCCGGCCGGGACCGAAATGATCGTGCGGATGAACGGCGAGGAGACGATCCGCTTCGCCACGGACTCGATGATCTTCTCCGTCGAGACCTTCATCGCCCGCATGTCCCGCTATCTGACCCTGGTTCCGGGCGATGTGGTCTGGATGGGCACCGAAGGCGCCGGGCCGAACATGAAGCATGGCGACCTCTGCGAAATCGAGATCACCGGGCTCGGCACGCTCTCCAACCCGGTGGTCCGCGAGGGTCTGTAACGTCTTTAGTCCAACGAAGGTTTTCCGATGCCGACACCCACGATCATCCCGACGCTCCGCTACCGCGACGCCCGCGCGGCGCTGGACTGGCTCTGCCGCGCCTTCGGCTTCGAGCGCCACCTCGTCGTCGAGGGCGAGGACGGCGCGATCGAGCATGCCCAGCTGACCTTCGGCCACGGCATGGTCATGCTGGGCCAAGCCAGGGACGGAGACTACGACACGCGCATGGTCTCGCCCGGCGAGGTCGGCGGCCGGCAGACGCAGTGCCCCTACCTGATCGTGGCCGATGTGGACGCGCACCATGCGCGCGCCGCGGCCGCCGGGGCGGAGGTCGTGATGGCCCCGGAAGACCAGCCTTACGGCGGGCGGCTCTACAGCGTTCTCGACCCGGAGGGGCATCTCTGGAATTTCGGCTCCTACGACCCCTACGCTTCCTCGACCTGACACCCGCGAAACCGACCTGAGCCGCGCAGACGCCGGATGCGCGAAGGAGACCGCATGACGCTTTCCGCCGTCCTGATCGCAAACCGGGGCGAGATCGCCATACGCATTGCGCGCGCCGCCGCCGATCTCGGCCTGCGCGCGGGCGCCGTCTATTCCGAGGACGATTCCGCCTCCCTGCACACGCGCATGGCGGACGAGGCGCATCCGCTCTGCGGGTCCGGCGCAGCGGCCTATCTCGACATCGAACAGATCGTCCGGACGGCGAGCGACGGCGGCTACGACGCGGTTCATCCGGGCTACGGCTTCCTCTCGGAGCGCGCGGAATTCGCCGAGGCCTGCGCGGAGGCCGGCCTGTGTTTCATCGGCCCGGACCCGGAACATCTGCGCCTCTTCGGGGACAAGGCGGAAGCGCGGAAAGCGGCGCGCGCGGCGGGCGTCCCGGTATCGGACGGTCTGGATCGCGCCGTTTCGCTGGAAGAGGCGCAGGCGTTCTTCGGCTCACTCGGGACCGGCGGCGCCATGATGATAAAGGCGCTTGCCGGCGGCGGCGGACGGGGCGCGCGCGCCGTGTTCGAGGCCGGCGAGGTCGGGCCGGCCTGGGCGCGCTGCCGTTCCGAGGCCGAGGCCGCCTTCGGCTGCGGCGACGTTTATGTCGAGGCGTTCATCCCCCGCGCCCGGCATATCGAGGTCCAGGTGCTCGGCGACCGGACGGGCCATGCCGTGCATCTCGGCGAGCGCGAATGCAGCGTCCAGCGCCGCTACCAGAAGATCGTGGAAACTGCGCCCGCGCCGGGGCTCGACCCCGATCTGCGCCGCGGGATGACGGACGCCGCCGTGCGGCTCGCCCGGTCGGTCGGCTATCTCAGTCTCGGCACCTTCGAGTTCCTGGTGGATGCCGGCGAAAACCCCGAAGGAACAGGCTTTTTCTTCATCGAGGCCAATGCCCGGCTGCAGGTCGAACACACGGTGACGGAGGCCGTGACCGGCGTCGATCTGGTCGAGGCGCAGTTCCGGCTGGCCGGCGGCGCGACGCTCGCCGAACTCGGCCTCGACGATCCGGCCGCCGCCCGGCCGCGCGGCCATGCGATCCAGGCGCGGATCAATATGGAGACCGTGGCCGAGGACGGCTCCGTGCGCCCCGAGACCGGGCTGATCGAGGCCTATGAAGCGCCGAGCGGGCCGGGCGTGCGGGTGGACGGCTTCGGCTATGCGGGCTACCGGACGAGCACCGCCTTCGATTCCCTGCTCGCCAAGACGGTCTGCCATGCGCCCTCCCCCGCCTTCGCGGATGCGGCGGCGCGGACCCGGCGCGCGCTCGCCGAGTTCCGCATCGAAGGCGTCGGGACCAATATCCCCTTCCTTCTGAACGTGCTGGCGCATGAGGATTTCGCCGCCGGGCGCACCCACACGCGCTGGGTGGAGGAAAACGCCGCCGCGCTGGCCGCCCCGCCGGAAGGATTGCGGCCCCGCTTCGCCGCCGGCGCGGCGCAGGCGGAGGGCGGGGACGGCTTCGCCGGCGCCCGCGTGGACAGCACGGACCCGCTCGCGCTCTTCGACCACGACCGCGCGGTCAAGGCCGCAGAGGCCGGGCGGGAGCGGCGCCGGCCGCCCGCACCCGAGGGCCTCGCCGGCGTGGCGTCGCCCATCCAGGGCACCATCGCGGCACTGCTGGTCGCGGAGAACGACCGGGTTCTGGCGGGCCAGCCGGTCGCCGTGGTCGAGGCGATGAAGATGGAGCACGAAATCCGGGCCGGGCGCGCAGGAATCGTGCGCCGGGTGACGATGAAGCAGGGCGACGTGGTCCGCGAGGGCTGGCCCATCGCCTTCGTCGAGCCGGCGGACGTCGAGGGCGATTTCACCGAGGGCGGCCGGGAGGTCGATCCGGATTTCATCCGGCCGGACCTCGAAGAGGTTGTCGCGCGCCATGCCCATACGCTGGACGAGAACCGCCCGGAGGCGGTCGCCCGGCGGCACGGGATGGGCTACCGGATGCCGCGCGAGAACATCGACCGGCTGGTCGATCCGGGCTCCTTCCAGGAATACTGGCCGCTGCTCACCGCCCTCCAGCACCAGCGCTACGACATCGGGACGCTGCGGCGGAAATATCCGGCCGACGGCGTGGTGGCGGGCACGGCCTCGATCAACGGCGCCGACTTCGACGACGAGCGCTCGCGGGCCGTCGTCGTGCATTACGACTACACCGTGCTTGCCGGCACCCAGGGCCGGCGCAACCACTACAAGCAGGACCGGATGTTCGAGCTGGCGCAGCGCTTCCGCCTGCCGGTGGTCCTGTTCTCGGAGGGCGGCGGCGGGCGGCCGGGCGACGACAATACCGGCCCGCGCGTCGCCTTCGACACCGACACCTTCACCACCTTCTCCAGGCTGAGCGGCCTCGTGCCGCTGGTCGGGATCAACAACGGGCGCTGCTTCGCCGGCAATACGGCGCTGCTCGCCTGCTGCGACGTCATCATCGCGACGAAGAGCTCCACCATCGCCATGGGCGGCCCCGCCATGATCGAAGGCGGCGGCCTCGGCGTCTATACGCCCGAGGAGGTCGGGCCCATGGACTTCCAGGTGCCGAACGGCGTGGTCGATATCCTCGTCGAGGACGAGGACGAAGCGGTGGATGTCGCCAAACGCTACCTCTCCTATTTCCAGGGGCCGATAGACCGCTGGGAGGAAGGCGGCGACCAGCGCATGCTGCGCCATGCGGTGCCGGAGAACCGCGTCCGCCTCTACGACATGCGGGAGATCATCCGCACGCTCGCGGACAGGGACTCCGTGCTGGAGCTGCGCGAGAAGTTCGGCATCGGCATCATCACCTGCCTGATCCGCATCGAAGGCCGCCCGATGGGCGTCATCGCCAACAATCCGCACCATCTGGCCGGCGCGGTGGACTCCGACGGCGCGGACAAGGGCGCGCGCTTCCTGCAGCTTTGCGACGCCTTCGACATTCCGGTGCTGAGCCTGATGGACTGCCCCGGCATCATGGTCGGCCCCGACCACGAGCGCACGGCGCTGGTCCGCCATTGCACGCGGCTGTTCAACACCGGCGCAAACCTCAGCGCGCCGATGTTCGGCGTCATCGTCCGCAAGGCTTACGGGCTCGGCGTGCAGGCCATGTGCGGGGCGAGCGCGCTGGTCAGTTTCTGCATGGTGGCGTGGCCGACGGCGGAGTTCGCGGGCATGAACATCGAGGGCGCGGTGAAGCTGGGCTTCCGGCCCGTGCTCGCGGCCATCGAAGGCGCGGAAGAGCGCAAGGCCGAGTTCGACCGCCGGGTTGCGGACGCCTATGAGCGCGCCCGCGCCGTCAATGCCGCGGCCGGCGGGGGCCTCGACGATGTCATCGACCCGGCGGAAACGCGGCGCTGGATATCGAACAGCCTGAAACGCCTGCCGCCCGTGCCGCCGCGCGAGGGCAAGAAATACGCCTTCATCGACACCTGGTGAGCGGCCGGGGCGGCGGGCTTGCACCCCGTTGCGGCGATGGAGGAAAATCGGGTCGGCGGCCGCAGAAGAGCCCGCTGCCACCCCGTCTTCCGGAGAGGACCGAGCGATGAACACCGTCCAGCATTTCGTTTCCGGGGCCGTCTGGGCCGGCGCTTCGATACGGACCGGCGATATCTTCAACCCGGCGACAGGCGCCGTGGCCTCGAAGGTCAGCATGGCGAGCGCCGCGGACGTGGATCATGCGGTAGCGGCCGCCTGCAGGGCCCAGCCCGCCTGGGGCGCCACGCCGCCGGCCAAGCGCGCGGCGGTGATGTTCGAGTTCCGGAACCTGCTCAACAGCCACACGGACGAGTTGGCCGAAATGTTGTCGGCCGAACACGGCAAGACGATTGCGGACGCGAAGGGCGAGCTTGCGCGCGGCATCGAGGTGGTGGAGTTCGCCTGCGGCATTCCGCAATTGCTGAAGGGTGAATATTCCGAGGGCGTGGCGGCCGGAATCGACAGCTTCGCGCTTCGCCAGCCGGTCGGCGTGGTAGCCGGCATCACGCCGTTCAACTTCCCCGCCATGGTGCCGCTCTGGATGTATCCGGTCTCCATCGCCTGCGGCAACGCCTTCGTGCTGAAGCCCTCGGAGCGCGATCCGTCGGTGGCGGTGCGCATCGCCGAACTCCTCAGCCGGGCCGGGCTGCCGGACGGCGTGATGAATGTGGTGAACGGCGACAAGGAAGCCGTGGACGCGCTCCTCGACCATCCGGATATAGACGCGGTCAGCTTCGTCGGCTCCACCGCGATCGGCGAATACATCTATGCGCGCGGCGCAGCCTCCGGCAAGCGCGTGCAGGCGCTCTGCGGGGCGAAGAACCATCTCGTCGTCATGCCCGACGCGGACATGGACCAGGTCGCGGACGCGCTTGTCGGGTCAGCCTACGGTTCGGCCGGCGAGCGCTGCATGGCGGTATCCGTCGCGGTGCCGGTGGGCGAGGAAACCGCCGACCGGCTGGTGACGACGCTCAAGCCGCGCGTCGAGGGCCTCAAGGTCGCGCCCTATACCGACCCTTCATCGGAAATGGGGCCGGTGATCACACGCCAGAGCCTGGAGCGCATAAGGGGCCTGATCGCGGAGGGCATCGACGCCGGGGCCGAGCTGGTGGTGGACGGACGCGGCCTCAAGCTTCAGGGCTATGAGGACGGCTTCTTCATCGGGGGCTGCCTCTTCGACCGGGTGACGACCGACATGTCGATCTACCGCCAGGAGATTTTCGGCCCGGTGCTCTCGGTCGTGCGCTCGCCCAGCTACGAGAGCGCCATCCGGATGGTGAACGAGCACGAATACGGCAATGGCGCGGCGATCTTCACCCGCGACGGCGATGCGGCGCGCGATTTCTCGAGCCGCGTGAAGATCGGCATGGTCGGCGTCAATGTGCCGATCCCGGTACCCGTCGCCTACCACTCCTTCGGCGGCTGGAAGCGCTCGCTGTTCGGCGACCACTATGTCCACGGCATGGAGGGCGTGCGCTTCAACACCCGGCTGAAGACGGTGACGGCGCGCTGGCCCGAAAGCATCCGCGAAGGCGCGGTGTTCAGCTTCCACGCCGGCAGCGAAACGCGGAACTGACCCTTCCTGGGTTCCGGGTCAGCGCGCCTTGAGGGGTGCTGCGCCGAGATGCATGCCGGCGTCCG
Organism: Alphaproteobacteria bacterium; assembly: GCA_022827685.1. GTDB lineage: Bacteria > Pseudomonadota > Alphaproteobacteria > Bin95 > Bin95 > Bin95. The sequence continues at coordinate 2,815 of JAJEIH010000030.1, read as the reverse complement.
AGATCAGGATTTCGCCGGTGATGTTGATGTCGCCGCAGAGCAGCCAGACGGCCGCGGCCGCCATGTCCTCCGGCGTGCCGGCGCGCTTGAGCGGCGTTGCCGCCTCGGTGTTCGCGACCATCTTGTCGTAGCCCTCGCCCATCTTCTCCCGCCACCAGCGGCCGGTGATGAAGCCGGGCGCCACCGTGTTGACGCGGATTTCGGGCGCGAGCGCGCGGGCGAGCGAGAGCGTCAGCGTGTTCAGCGCGCCCTTGGACGCCGCATAGGCAATGGAACTGCCGACGCCCATCACGCCCGCAATGGACGATATGTTGACGACGCTGCCGCTGCCCTGTGACTTCATCTGCGCCGCCACCGCCCGGGTCATCAGGAAGGCTCCGACGACGTTCACGCTGTAGATGCGCTGGAAGTCCTCCTGGGAGAGCGTGTCGAAATCGTTGCCGGGCCGGAACACCGTGGTCCCGGCGCTGTTGATGAGGCCGTCGATCCGGCCCCAGCGCGCGACGGCTTCTGCCGCAAGGCGCCGGCAGTCCTCGTCGCTCGCCACGTCGCCCTGCACCGCCGCGGCGTCGCCTCCGGCCTCCCGGCAGGCGGCCGCCACGGCCTCCGCCTCGTCCCGGCTGCGGGAGTAGTTGACGATGATGTTGGCGCCGCCCCCGGCGAGGCGCGCCGCGGCAGCCGCCCCCACGCCCGTGCCTGCGCCCGTCACGATGACGGTCCGGCCTTCGAACTCCATGCGCTTCCCCCAAGTCGCGGCGATACCGCCGCCTCCCCGTTCGATTGCGGCCATTCTGCCTTGTTTCGCCCGCCGCCGTCACCCTCGGGGGCCCTGCCGGCGCGGCTCGAAGGTGAGCTTCAGCCGACCGGGCAGAAGTCGTAGGCGCCTATGCCCTGCACGATCAGGAAGCGGGCGCGGCTGCCGTCCTTCCCCGTGACGCGGTGCGCGGTCATCTTCGGCACGGCGCAGCTTTCGCCGACCTCGAGCAGGTGCTGCGCCCTGGGCGCGCGGGTTTCCACCGAAAGCGTGCCTTCCAGGCAGTAGAAGGTGTCCTCGATCTCGCTGTGGTAATGCCAGGGCACTTCCTGCCCTTCCGCGAGCGTCAGGATGCCGACGCGCAGCGTGTCCGTCTCGGCCACCGTCTCGCGGCGTTCGATGACATAGGGCCGGGCATCGGGGTCTGCCATCGGTTCAACTCCCTGTGTTTCGCGCATTGTCCGGCCGGACGCCGTCCGTCCCGGAGAGTCCTATGGGCCGGCTGCAAACCCGTCAAGGCGGGCTTCGCCTCCGCGAGGCGCCGCTATGCTCCGCCGCACGATATGCCGGCGAGGTGCGGGATACAGGCCGGGACGAGATATGTGTATGCGGCCCGTCCCCGGGCGGCGAAGCCCGGGTTCGGCCGGTGTGGACGGCGAATCGTTCCTGAAATTCAGGTAATATTTCTCTGTTTGGGGATTGCATTTTCAGAAACAGTGGTATGATGGGTCCGAGGGAGGCGAAGTCCGCGCGGACCGCTTCTCTCCCCGTGCCGGCCCGGTGCGGAACGACCCCGATTCAGCCGACAGGCGAGGTGTGTCCTGCGTCTCGCGCGCGCAGGAAACGCGCGAAACAGGGTCGCTCCGATGCCGGGACGGCATGGCAAACGAACCGAAATGGAATGAAGGAGTTGCCCATGCCCATCATCGACCCCGCCGTCGCGCTTTCCACCCGGCAGGAAGCCTTCTGCCGCCACTATGCCGTCTCCGGCAATGCGGCCGGCGCCGCAAGGCAGGCCGGCTATTCCGAGCGCTCCGCCCGCCAGACCGGGTGCGCGCTGCTGGAGCGGCCTTACATCGTGGAGCGCCTGCGCCGCATCCGCCTGTCGTGGAAGCGCACCGAACGGGACGAGGCCCGCATCCTGCTTGCCCGGTCGGAGCAGGCCTGGGATGCCGCCGTCGCCAGCGGGTCGGCCTACATGATGCTCCGGGTGCTGCGCTTCCAGGCGGAGATCGCCGGGCTTGCCGGACCCGCCGCCGGGAACCGGGCCCGGCTCTGGCCGGTGGCGCATGAGGACGAGTTCGGGGAGGTCGAAGCGGGCGATGCCCTGGAGGCGGGCACCGGGCCCGGGCCCTTGGCCGAGGCCGTGCGCAGCGGACGCGACCGCGCCGAACGCGCGCTCGAACGACACCGCGAGAGCCGCGAGGCGATGGAACGGCAGGAGGGCTTCGACGAAGCCGCGCATGAGGCGGCCGCCCGCAGGCTCGCCGCGGCCGTCGAGGAGCGCATCCGCCTGTCGTGGAAGCGCACCGAACGGGACGAGGCCCGCATCCTGCTTGCCCGGTCGGAGCAGGCCTGGGATGCGGCGGTCGCGAGCGGGTCGGCCTGCATGATGCTCCGGGTGCTGCGCTTCCAGGCGGAGATCGCCGGGCTTGCCGGTCCAGCCGGCGGGAACCGGGCCCGGCTCTGGCCGGTGGCGCATGAGGACGAGTTCGGGGAGGTCGAGGCGGGCGATGCCCTGGAGGCGGGCACCGAGCCCGGACCGCTCGCCGAGGCCGTGCGGCGGGGCCATGCCCGCGCCGAACGCGCGCTCGAACGCCACCGCGAGAGCCGGGAGGCGATGGAAGCGCAGGAGGGCTTCGACGAAGCCGCGCATGAGGAGGCCGCCCGCCGGCTCGCCGCGGCCGTCGAGGAGCGCACCCGCCTGCCCGTGAGCTTCACCCCGCCCGCCCCGGCGAACGAAGACCTGCCCCCCGCCGACGACCCGCCGGAGGAGACCTGTGAGGACTGCCCCTGGGCCGGCGGCGGTGGCGGCGATGAGGACGGGATCGACGACGACCG
>JAJEIH010000011.1 GCA_022827685.1 Alphaproteobacteria bacterium | reverse complement strand
GGTTTCGGTCATCCATGCCTCCTTCCAGGCCAGGGGCGGGACGGGGTGTCCCTGTTTCGCGCGTAATGCGCGGGGGTGTGCGCGGGCGGGCGGGCGTATCGCGGCGGCGCGGCTCGCGCGCCTGATTGCGCGCGCGAGACGGAGGGCGCACCTCTCCCGTCGGTTTCTCGGGGTTTTTCGAAACTGGCGCCGCCGGCCGCGCGGCGCCGGAGAAACGGCTCCGGATGCCGCTTCTCCGGGTCCTATATCAGTATATTTTCCCTGTTGTCAAGCAGTATCAGGAACAAAAAATGAAAATTCTTGAGTTTTTACGAAACCCCGGTCCCAGCACGCCGTTGACGCCGCCAGCCGGCCGGGCCACATTCGGCGTGAAACAGACCCGAGAGACGTACGCCATGCGCGGACCCGGAACTCTTCCCCTCGTTTGATTTCAGCGGCCGCCGCGGCGCTGCCGCCAGCATCGTATCCCTCCCCGCCACAGCCGGTAGCCCAGGGCAGCCACCACACTGCCCGCGGGCAAAGAGGCTCGATGGCGTTCCGGGCTTCCTGTCCGGCGTCGTACGCCGCGACGACCGACCGGTTGAACATGAACAGGAGGCGGGCCTTCCTCCTCGCGTCGAAGTGCCGCCGCACATACTCGCTGCGGAAGTCCTCGGCGAGCGCGTGGATGATCGCTTCGGCCTGCACGAACTTCACCACCGCGTCGATCGTCCGGCTGTCCAGGAAGCCGAGGAAATCGCGAACCTCGGCAACGGTGAGATTATCGTGCGGGGAAAAGGGGATGAAGGACGTAAACGGCTCCCCGCCGGGCCCTCGGGCCGCCCGCAGGGTGTTCCCGATATGGACGCGCAGTTTCGCGATCCGCCGGCGCTTCTTCAGGTTCGACTCGTCCGGCCGTATGTCGGGATGGTCCCACCCCCTCGACGGCGCGGCGGATATAGACGGCGACGATCCGCACGCTGGCGGCCTGGCGGCTTTTGTCGGTGACGAAGTCGCGCCCGAGCTTGAGCAGAAAGGCGGCTGCCGCGGCCGCGACCGCTATCGCGAGCTTGGCACCGTGCTCTTCCACGAACGCATCCATGGCCGGGACGATAGCCGGGAGCGTCCGGAGAGTGAACCGGCCGCCGCATGACGCAGCGTCAACCTTCCTTTGTTAGGCCCGGATTTTTCATATTGTACGAAGACGGATAAGCGCAGCGGATGCGAAGAACGGAGGCCGCCCCGCGCCCAGGGCCGCCGCAGGCATTCTCAGGCGGCAGGCGACGGGTCGTGCAGGTCGCGGGAATCCGGAGGGGCCTCGGCCCGGTCCTCCAGCCCGTAGTCGCGCACCACCGACGCCACCCGCAGGCGGTAGCCGGAAAACACCCCGCCGCGGCCGCGTGCCTGCGCGGCGCGGTGGCGCGGCCTGCAGCGCCATGCGCGCACCGCCTGCTCGTCACGCCAGAACGACAGCGACAACAGCTTGCCCGGCCGGTTCAGGCTCTCGAACCGCTCGATGGAGATGAAGCCGTCCATCTCCATCAGCTCGTCGCGCAGCCCCGCAGCGATGTCGAGATAGGTATCCCGCCGGCCCTCGGCAGGCTCCACTTCGAATATGACGGCAATCATCGGGCCTGCTCCCCTGCTTGTGCGTTCCGGCAGCCGGGCTCCGCGGCGCGGACCCCGGCGCCCGCCGAAACCGGCGTTACCCGCCCTGCCCGTAGGGGTTCGCGGCGGGCCGGCCGTCCTTGCCGCCATCCTCGTCCTCCCCTTCACCGCCCGCAGGAGGCGTCGGGAGGTAGTGCGCCGGCGCCGCCCCGCCCGCGGCCAGGCGCCTGCGGGCCTCGGCCGGGGTTTCGACCAGCGCGGCGGCCGCCAGCGCCGCCTTGCGGTCCACCGGGTCGGGCGCCTGCCTGTCCGGCGGTGGCATCATGTCGGCGTGGTAGTAGGCGATCTTCTGGCGCGCGGCATCGACCCGCTTGCCGGGGTCGATCTCGCGCTCGTTGGCGCCTTTCGCGGCCACCGTGACCCCGTCCACGATCTCGTGGTCGAACCACCATTTCTTCACGAGGTTGCGCCGGCCGTTGCCGAGCCGGTCGTCCAGCCAGGTCGCGACCGGCACCAGCGCCGGCTTCAGGAACATCGCATTGACGCCGAGCCAGCTCGCCGCGCGCGGCAAGAGGCCGCCGTCCATGTCCACCACCTTGTTGAGCGGGCAGGTCTTCATGCAGCGCCCGCAGGCCGAGCCGCGCATGTTGGTGAGCCGGTAGCGGGTGCAGCGCTCCACGTCCGGCTTCCACATCTCGTAGCCGTTGAACATCACCTTGTCCCCGTGCGGAATGGCGTCGCAGGGGCACTCCCGGTCGCATTTGTGGCAATGGTCGCAGAAATACTGGAGGCCGAAATCTATCGGCCGGTCCACCTCCATCGGCATGTCGGTGGTGAGCACCACGGACTTGAAGCGCGGGCCGACAAAGGGGTTGAGCACAAGCTCGCCGATGCGGCTGAGTTCGCCGAGGCCCGCCCAGAGCAGCAGCGGAATGTGCAGCACGTCGCTGTCCGCATTGGTCTGGGCGCGGGAGGGGAAGCCCAGGCCCCGCAGCGTCTCGCCCATGATGCCGGCGATCTCCGCGCCCCGGAGGTAGCCGCGCATGGACTGGGCGCCGGAAATCCAGTCGTCGCCGCTCGCCCCCTCCATCGTGTCGTAGCCCTGGTCGATCAGCATGACGACGGCGTAGCGGTGGTACATCTCTATCGGGCTGCCGTCCTCCCGGTGCGAGAACCAGGCGTAGCGCGGGATCTCGCAGATGCCCGTGAGGTCCGAGCCGAGGAAATAGGAGAGCGCCTTGACCGCGCGGGCATTTGCCGCCGGGTCGGCGTAGCGGTCCCCGTCCGGTGCGGCGGCGGTCTCGCCGTCCTGGTGGGGCACCATGGCGCGGATGAGCTGCAGCTGGGAGAAGGAGAGCGGGTGCTTGAAGGCGAAGCGGGCGCGCTCGCGCCTGGACTTCTCGCCGAGGTCGCCCTTCGCCGCGCGGGTGAAGAAGGCCGCGCGCTGCGGCACGCGCGGCACCTCCCCGTCGATGATGAGGGTGGTCGGCCGGTCCACGCGGCGGACCTGCTCCATCGGGTAGCGGCTCCAGTGGGACTTGCGCTTCGCGCGCCGCGCGCGCTCGCGGCCCGAGACCGCGCCGGCGATGCCCTTGCGATACGCCCGGTTGCGCGCGCCGGCCGCGCCGGGGCCGAGCGGGCTGTCGCATGCAAGCTCGTAATTGGTCGAGATGACGGCGAGCGCGAAGCCGCCCTCGATATAGGGGTTGAGCAGCCCGCCGCCCTCCGCCGCGCCGAACGCGGCGAACGTTGCGAATGGCGGCGTTGGCGCCGCCGCGCGCAGGCAGAGCCCGGCCAGCACGGCGAGCCGCTCGCGGTCGAGGCCATCATCGCCCGCATGGTGGATGCGGGCCTCGAAGCCCATCTGGCGGATATGCCCGGCGGTGCAGCCGGCGATCTCCAGCACGCGCATCTCGGCCGTGGCGGCGACGGCCTCCTCCACCCAGGCGCGGGCGAGGTTGTCCCGGTCCGGCAGGGCGGGACAGGCGACCAGGATGACGACCGCATGGCTGTGGCCTTCCAGCGCCTCCGCGCCTTCCAGCCAGGCGTTCTCCGGAATCCGGCAGATGCCGACCTGGTCCGCATCCATGAAATAGGAGCAGCCCTTGATGTCCTCCGCGCGCCTGTCGAGCCGGGCCGGCACGGGCGCTGTTTCCGCCGCCAGGCCGCCTTCCGCGAAGCGCGCGAACAGCTCCCGGTAATGGAGCACGGCCGGCCCGAGCGCGCCGCCCGCCTCCGCGGCTTCCGACGGACCGGCCGGAGGCCGCGCCGCCTCGGCTGCGATGACGGCCTCGTCGCGCGGCAGCGCCTCCATCGGATAGGTGCCGAGATGGAACGGCCGGTTCTTCGATGCGTGGTGGAACAGCATGGCCCCGCCGCCTTGTCCGCGCTCGCACGACTCCAGCCCGCCGCCCGCCCCGCTGTCAACCGGCCCCGTGCGTCTCCACGGCGTGGCGGCCGATTATGTTGCGCTGGATCTGGTTGGTGCCCTCGACGATCTGGAGCACCTTGGCGTCGCGGAAGAAGCGCTCGACGGGGTTGTCGGCCGATATGCCGGCGGAGCCCCAGAGCTGCACCGCGTCGGTCGCGACCGACATGGCGGCGTCGGTGGCCAGGCATTTCGCAATCGCCGCCCAGGGCGCGAGCGCGCGGCCCGAGACGCCCGCATCCGCGAGCGCGGCGGCCTTGAAGACCATCTGCCGGGCGGCCTCGGTGCGCATCGCCATGTCGGCCAGCATCCAGCGCACGCCCTGGAAGTCCGCGACCCGCTGCCCGAACGCGTCGCGCCCGCGCACATAGTCCGCCGCCAGGTCGAGCGCGCCCTGGGCCAGGCCGACGCCGCGCGCGCCAATCATCGGGCCCGAGCGGTTGAACGCTTCCATCACCGTCAGCCACCCATCGCCCTCGGGCCCGATGCGGTTCTCCTCCGGCACGAAGGCGCCGTCGAAGAAGAGCGGGCAGGAGGGGATGCCGCGCGAGCCGAGCTTGCGCTCCGGGGCGCCGATGGTGAGGCCGGGCGTTCCCTTCTCGACCGCGAACACGGAAATGCCGCGATGGCGGGCGGCGGGGTCGGTCCTGGCGGCAACGACGATGAAATCGGCTTCCGGGCTGTTGGTGCACCAGGCCTTGGCCCCGTCGATGCGGTAGCCGCCCGGCTCGCGGACCGCGCGCGTCCTGATGCCGGCGGCGTCGGAGCCGGATTGCGGCTCGGTGACGGAAATCGCGGCCTTCAGTTCGCCGCCGGCGAGGCCCGGCAGCCAGCGCTCATGCTGCTCCGGCGAGCCGCCCGCCAGCACGGCGGCGAACGGCGTCCACTGCACCAGCAGCAGGTAGGCGGTGTTGTAGCACACGCGCCCCAGCTCCTCGATGGCGAGGCAGCCGGAGAGCACGCTGTCCGCGCCGCCGTAACGCTCCGGGAAGGGCAGCGCGAAGAGGCCGAGATCGCGGAGCGCGGCGAACATGTCGTGCGGATAGGCGGCCTCGCGGTCGATCTCCGCCGCGCGCGGCGCCACCTTCTCGCGGGCAAACGCGCGCACCGTGTCGCGCAGCAGCCGCTGTTCCCCGCTGAGCCCGAAATCCTCCGGGAGCACTGACCCGCCGCCCTACTCCGCGGCGGCGGCGAGCGGCGGGGCGGCGCCGATCTCGACTCCCGTGTCATGCGCCTTGAGGCGGGGCAGCACCTTTTCGGCGAACAGGCGCTGGTTCTCGCGCGCGATGTCGTAGGGCATGCCGCCATAGGAGAGCGCGGCGAGGAAACCGCCGCAGCCCGCGCGCTCGACATTGGCGATCACGCCGTCCACCACCTCGTCCGGCGTGCCCCAGACCTGGAGGTCGGCGAGGAAGCGCACGAAGGTGTCGATGCCGTGCTTGTGGATGTTGCGGGCGAGCGCGCCGTAATATTCGTAGCCCGGAATGTCGGCCAGGCCCTCATTGTGGAACTCGTAGTGCTTGAGTGCCGAGCGGCAGTAACCGACGATGTAGTTCTCATACATCTCGCGCGCCTTCTCGCGGTCCTCATGCACGGCGACGAAGCTCGCGATGATCGGCTTCGGCGCTTCCTCGCCGCCATTGTGCTGCCGGTAGAGCTCGCGGTAGTTCTCCAGCTCCTCCAGCGTCTTCTCCCAGGGCTTCTGGGCGATGATGAGGATGCCGATGCCGAGCCGGGCCATGATCTCCGCCGACTGCGGCGAGACGGAGGCCGCATAGGTGCGCCCGCGGAAGGACTTGAAGGGCCGGGGGCGGATGTCCGTCGGCGGCTGGCGGAGATGCTTGCCGTCGCTCTCCATGGTGCCCGTCTCCAGCGCGCCCATCACCGCCTCGGCATATTCGACGAAGCGCTCGCGGCTCTCGCCCATTTCGAGGCGGAAGCCGTTGAACTCCACCCGCCCGAGGCCGCGCCCCATGCCGAAGATCACCCGCCCGTCCGACAGGTGGTCGAGCAGCGCGATCTCCTCCGCGACCCTGACCGGCTCGTGCCAGGGCAGCACGACCACCATGCTCCCGAGGCCGGCGCGCGTGGTGCGCCCGGCCATGTAGGTCAGGAACTGGGTCACGCTCGGGCACATGGTGTAGTCGGTGAAATGGTGCTCGGCCGACCAGATGCTGTCGAAGCCCATCGGCTCCGCCGCCTCGGCCAGCGCGACCTCCTGCCGCCAGACCTCGCGGTCTGTCAGCTTCCTGTCCGGGTTCTGGAAAAAGCAGCTCAGGCCGACATGCATGGGACGGGCGCGCTCCTCGGGTCGCAACGGGCGGTGTTCGCAGCCCGCCGAACCTGCCCCGGCCCCGGCCTTCGCGTCAAGTCGCGAGCGGAACCCACTACGCTGGGCCGCTACCGGAATGTTCGAATGAAGCCGTCGCCGATTTCCACAAATAGTCGCCGCGGTGAAGGGGTTTCCGCCAACGCCCATTCATGTTCGATCAATGACATCGCCGACGACACCCTGCGGGCGGCGATCGTCTCGCGGCAGGACAGCTTTATCAGGCTGAGCCGCCTGTAACGCATGCGGCCGACCCCCCGACCTTGGGCCAACTTCCGCATGTCGCCGTCCAAGGCAACCAGAATGGCATCGTTTTCAACAGAAATTGTTGCAATCAGAGGGTCGGGTGAGCCGGGTACTGCAGCATCGGAAAAATAGATGACCTCATGTCCTCTGCCCTCGAAACAGAGCCCAACAGACTTGGGCACTCCTTCATCCAGAAATAATTTCAATGATTAATCTCGCGTGTTCACGCGGCAATACCATCGCCTTCATGCCGGAGTGCGGCTTCGATATCGGCTTCGGTAAGGGTAGGATATTCCTCTTGTATTTGCTGCACGGTATATCCTTCTTTGGAAAATTCTTTTATGGAGTCTACTCGAATCCTTGTGCCGGCCATAACCCAGGCGTTATGACAGACGTTTCGAGACCTGACTATAGTCCCGGCGGCATCCTTCCCACGCTCCCTCAGGGCTTCAATATCGCGTTTGGTTTCTGAAACGATTAGACGAAGCGGGATTCCAATCACATACTGCTTGCTGACGATCTCACGATATTGTGTCGTTTCGGGTTCGACAAAGACCACACGACGATTCAGGACAAAGAGTTCCGTCGATCCCCATTTTTCTTCCGACATTTGAGGAAGCTCTTTGGCGGCTTTGCGAAGATGCTGCAAGGAAACCCCATATTGATTGCGGAGGACGTTGAGCACGCGTAGGGAAACGACGTCCGCAAAGGAATAGATTCTGCTGAATGCGATCCGCCTGTTCTCTTCCGCAAGCGAAGGGGTGAAGAAATCGGTTCGGTCCCAGTATCGAAGCTGTCGCTTTGAGATCCCGGTAAGCCGCCGCACCTGGTCTTCGCTAAAGGCCGAAACAATCACTGGAACCGCCGCACATGGATACCGCCACTACGGAATCATATGTCAGCGGAATCCAGAAAGTCAAAACAGGCCGAAGGCTCCTCCCCGCACCCTACACGTCCAGGTTCGCCACCTTGAGCGCGTTGTCCTGGATGAAGGCGCGGCGGGGTTCGACCTGGTCACCCATCAGGGTGGAGAACAGCTCGCCCGCCTCCTCGGCGTGGTTCACCCGCACCTGCAGGAGCGTGCGCGCCTCGGGGTCGAGCGTCGTTTCCCAGAGCTGTTCCGGGTTCATCTCGCCGAGGCCCTTGTAGCGCTGCAGGGTGAGCCCGCGCCGCCCGTGCTCCAGCACCCGCTCCAGCAGGCTACAGGGGCCGTCGATCCGATCCTCGCGCTCGCGGACGCGGAGCGTTGCCGGCTTGTCATAGGCCGTCCGAAGCTCACCGGCCCGGCGGTTCAGCCGGACGGCATCGACATGATGCAGCAGGCGGCGCCCGATCCGCCAGGAGCGCAGCGTGCCCTGGTTTTCATAGGCGAAGGCGAGGCTGAGATCGTCCTCCACGCTGCCGGACCAGCCGCGCCCGGCCGGCTCCTCCAGCGCGTCGAGCCGGGCGGCGACCCGGGCGGCGGCGGTTTCGGCCTCGTCGCGCCCCCTGAGCGCCGCCGCGTCGAGCGCGCCCGCCAGCACCGCCTGCTCGACAAGGCCCCGGTGGCCGACGATCTGGGCCAGCGCCTCGATGCGCCGGCGCACCCGGGCCGCGAGCGCAATCTGCTCGCGCAGCTCCTCGCCGGCGATCTGGCTGCCGTCCTCCAGCACCAGCACGGCGTTCTGCAGGCCGCTGTCGATGAGGAACGCGTCGAGCTCCGCCTCGTCCTTGAGGTAGCGCACGGACTGGCCGCCGCGCCGGACCTGGAACAGCGGCGGCTGGGCGATATAGAGGTAGCCCCGCTCCAGCAGCGCCGGCATCTGGCGGTAGAAGAAGGTGAGCAGGAGCGTGCGGATATGGCTGCCGTCCACGTCGGCGTCGGTCATGATGACGATCTTGTGGTAGCGCGCATTGTCGGCGTCGAAGGTCTCGGCAATGCCGGCCCCGAGCGCGGTGATGAGCGCGCCGATGCTGTCGCTGGAGAGCATCTTGTCGAGCCGGGCGCGCTCGATATTCAAGATCTTGCCGCGCAGCGGCAGCACCGCCTGGAAGGCGCGGTCGCGGCCCTGCTTGGCGGAGCCGCCGGCGCTGTCGCCCTCGACGATGAAGAGCTCCGCCTTGTCCGGGTCGCGCGCCTGGCAGTCCGCCAGCTTGCCCGGCAGCGAGGCGATGGAGTTCTTCGGCTCGCGGATGAGCGTGCGCGCGCGCCTGGCCGCCTCGCGGGCCTGGGCGGCGCGCTGCACCTTCTCGACGATGATCCGCGCCTCTTTCGGGTGTTCCTCCAGCCAGGCCTCCAGCGCCTCGTTGATGGCGCTCTCGACCGCCGGGCGCACCTCGGAGGAGACCAGCTTGTCCTTGGTCTGGGAGGAGAATTTCGGGTCCGGCACCTTGATCGAGAGCACGCAGGTGAGGCCCTCGCGCACATCCTCGCCGGAAAGCGCCAGCTTGTCCCGGCGGGTGAGGCCGATGCGGTCCCCGTAGCCGGTCACCTGGCGCGTCAGGCCGGCGCGGAAGCCCGCGAGGTGGGTGCCGCCGTCGCGCTGGGGAATGTTGTTGGTGAAGCAGAGCGTGGTCTCGTGGAAGCTGTCGTTCCACTGCAGCGCCGCCTCGACCACGATGTCGTTCCGCTCGGCGCGGATGGCGATGCACTCATGCTGCGCGGTGCGGTTGCGGTCGAGCCAGGTGACGAAGGCCTGGAGCCCGCCCTCGTAATGGAGATCGACCCGGTGCTCCTCGATGCGCCGCGAATCCTTCAGCACCAGCCGCACGCCGGAGTTGAGGAAGGCAAGCTCGCGCAGCCGCCGCTCCAGGGTGGCGAAATCGAACTCCACCTTGGAGAAGGTGTCGGTCGAGGGCAGGAAGCGCACGCGGGTGCCCGTCAGCCCGCCGTCCTCTCCCGCGGGGCCCGTCTCGCCCAGCGGCGCTTCCGCCTCGCCGTGGCGGAAGCGCATCGCATGCTCGCGCCCGTCGCGCCAGATCGTGAGATCGAGCGTTTCGGAGAGCGCGTTGACGACCGAGACGCCGACGCCGTGCAGCCCGCCGGAAACCTTGTAGGAGTTGCTGTCGAACTTCCCGCCGGCATGGAGGTGGGTCATGATGACCTCGGCGGCCGACACGCCCTCCTCGTCGTGGATCTCGGTCGGGATGCCGCGCCCGTTGTCGGTCACGGTGACGGAGCCGTCGGCTTCCAGCACCACCTCCACCGTGTCGCACCAGCCGGCCAGCGCCTCGTCGATGGCGTTGTCCACCACCTCATAGACCATGTGGTGCAGCCCGGTGCCGTCGTCGGTGTCGCCGATATACATGCCGGGGCGTTTGCGCACCGCCTCCAGGCCGCGCAGCACCTTGATGGCGTCGGCGCCGTAGTCCCCGGTCTCGTCGTCAGTCCGGATGTCGTCGGTGGATTCGTTGGGTTCGGTCATGGCCGCTCCGGCGGCAGGGGGGTGAGAACCGCGTCTTCTATGCCGACATTGAGGGCGCGGCCGGCAAGCGGCGCGAAGGTGCCGGGATCGGCGCCGGTGAGCCAGGCCTGGCAGCCGAGCCGCCCGATCTCGTCGAAGAGCGCGAGGCGCCGGCCCTCGTCCAGGAAGGCCGCGACATCGTCCAGCAGCAGCAGCGGCGGCTGCGGGGCGAGGCGCGCGGAGGCCAGCACCAATGCCGTCAGCAGCGCCTTCTGCTCGCCCGTCGAGCAGTCGGCGGCAGGCATGCCGCGTTCGGCGTCGGAGACGGCGAGATCGCTGCGATGCGGCCCGGCGCCGGTGCGTCCCGATTCGGCGTCGCGAACGCGCCCGTCGGCCAGCGCGGCGACCAGCCGGTCCTCCGCCTTCAGCGCCGGCCCCTCCTCCAGCCAGGCATCGACCGCGCCTGAAAGCGCGATGCGCGCCCGGGGGAAGGGCCCGCCGGCGGACGCCAGCGCCGTCCGCAGCCGCTCCACCAGCTCGCGCCGGCTGGCGGCGACGGCTATGCCGCGCTCCGCCATGCTGCGCTCCAGCGCGGCCAGCCAGTCGCCGTCCGAGGTCCCGGCCCTCAGCAGCGCCAGGCGCTGGCGCATGGCCGTCTCGTAGGCCTGCACCCGCCCGGCATGGGCCGGATCGACCGCCAGCACCAGCCGGTCGAGGAAACGCCGGCGCGCGCCCGCGCCGTCGAGGAACAGCCGGTCCATCTGCGGCGTGAGCCAGACGGCCGCCACGCCTCCCTCGCGCCCCCGCCGGGCCGCGCCGTCGATATGCACCGCGCGCCGGTCGTCCTCGCCGAGGCCGGTGCCGATATCCACCGCGCCGAAGGCCGTGTCGAGCCGCGCCGTCACCGTCCAGCGTTCGGCCCCATGCCGGGTCATTTCGCGCGGCCGCGCGCGGCGCAGGCCGCGACCGGGCGCCAGCAGCGAGAGGGCTTCCAGCAGGTTGGTCTTGCCGGCGCCGTTCGGCCCCGTGAGCACGATCAGGCGGCCGTCCGCCTCCAGGCGCGCCTCGCGGTAATTGCGGAAATCACTGAGCGCCAGGCGCCTGACGACCGGCGCTCCGCCCGATGTGTGAAGGGCGGCTTCTGCCACGGATCACACGCGCATCGGCATCAGCACATAGAGCGCGCTCGAATCCACCATGTCGCGCACCACTGTGGGCGCTGCCGGGTCGGCGAGCTCGAGCGCCGCCGTGCCGCCTTCGATGCGGCGCAGGATTTCAAGCAGGTAGCGGGCGTTGAAGCCGATCTCCATCGGCGCCCCGTCGAACCGCACGTCGATTTCCTCCGTCGCCGTGCCGTAGGTCGGGTCGGAGGCGGAGAGCTGCATGCTGCCCGTATCGATGGCGAGCTTGACCGCCCGGGTGCGCTCGGACGAGATCGCCGACACACGGTCCACCGCCTCGGCCAGCGTGCCGCTTTCGACTTCGAGCCGCTTGTCGTTGCCGGCCGGGATCACGCGCTCATAGTCGGGATAGGTGCCGTCGATGAGCTTGGAAGTGAGCTCGACGCTGCCGATGACGAACCGGATCCCGGTTTCGGACAGCGCGACCGAGACATCGCCGTCCTCGCCGTCCAGCAGCTTGCGGAGTTCCTGCACCGCCTTGCGCGGCACGATCACGCCGCCCGGCATGTCTTCCGCGCCCGCCGGCCTCGGCACCTCGACCCGCGCCAGCCGGTGGCCGTCGGTCGCGACCGCGCGCAGAACCGGCACGCCCTCATGCTCGGTGGTGTGCAGGTAGATGCCGTTCAGGTAATAGCGCGTCTCCTCGGTCGAGGCGGCAAAGCCGGTCCGGTCGATCAGGCCGCGCAGGTCTTCGGCGGCAAGCTGGAAGCGGCAGGCATATTCGACTGCCGACAGGGGCGGGAACTCTTCCGGCGGCAGGGCGGAGAGCGTGAAGGTGGACCGCCCGCAGCGCAGCCGGATACGGTCCGAGCCGTCCTCGGTCTCCAGCTCCACCTGCGCGCCGTCGGGCAGCTTGCGGGCGATGTCATAGAGCACCTGCGCCGGCAGCGTGGTGCCGCCGCCCGAGACCGCGTCGGCCTCCACCGTCTCGACGGCGCCCAGCTCCAGGTCGGTCGCCGAAAGGCGCAGCCGCCCGTCCGCCGCCTCCAGCATGACATTGCCCAGAATCGGGATCGTGTTGGCCCGTTCGACCACGCTCTGCGCATGGCTGAGCGATTTCAGGAACTGGCTGCGTTCGATGGTGAGCTTCATCGTCGCTCCCGGAGCGGCTATGGTGTCGACCGGCTGTCTTTCGGTAGCCGGACAGTATAGCAGCCCCGATTCGGGAGGGGAATCAATGTTGAACGCCGCCGAACTGGAAAAATACAACGCGGACGGCTATGTGACGCCGGACTTCCGGCTGCCGGAACGGGACCTGGAGGATATCCGCGCCCATCACGGCCGGCTGGTCGCCCGCCACCCCGAATATCGCGACTACTGCCCCAACCTGCTGGCCCACGACCTGGCCTTCCTGAACTGGGCGCGGGTGCCGGAAATCCTCGACATGGTGGAGCAGGTGCTGGGCCCGGACATCGCGCTCTGGAACTCCAGCTTCTTCGCCAAGCCGGCGCTGAACGGGCGCAAGACGCCTTGGCACCAGGACGGCGAATACTGGCCGGTGCGCCCGCTCGCCACCTGCACGGTATGGATTGCGGTCGATGCCTCGACGCAGGAGAACGGCTGCCTGAACGTGCTGCGCGGCTCGCACCGGGACAGGCGGCTGCGCGCCCACGACACCAATGACGACCCGGCCTACACGCTGAACCAGGAGCTGCGCGAGGAGGAATTCGACGAGGACCTTGCCGTCCCCATCGAGCTGGAGGCCGGCCAGGTCTCGCTGCACGACGTCTATCTGGTCCACGGCTCGGAGGCCAACAACTCCAAGAAGCCGCGCCGCGGCATGACCCTGCGCTACATGCCGACGACCTCGGTGTTCGACCGCGGAATCGCCGCCGCCCTCGCCCGCGACAAGGGCCTGGTGAACCATGCCGACCGCACGCTCTTCCTGATGCGCGGCGAGGACCGCTCCGGACAGAACGACTTCCGCGTCCGCCTCTGAGGGCGGCTCAGGAAACTGCGGCAGTCTCTTCGGCGGACGGGCAGCACTCCGGCTGGCGCCGGTCGTCCTTGCGCGGGCCGAGCGCATTGAACAGCGCGTCGGTGTCGTCGGTGATCCGGTACCACTCCCAGCGCAGGCCCTGCGGCTCGGTCGCCCAGACCTTGTTCTGGGTGGCGTGGCAGCAGCGTGTCTCTTCCTCGATCAGGTGGTCGATGCCGGCGGCCTCAAGGCGCTCCGTCGCGGCATCGACATCCTCCTCGCGGAAGACCTCGACGCCCAGATGGTTGATCCGCTCGCCCGCCCCCGGCCGCTCGAACAGCACCAGCTTGAGCGGCGGGTTGTCGATGGCGAAATTGGCGTAGCCCGGCTTGCGCTTGTGGACCGGCGCGTCGAACATCTTCGAGTAGAAGTCGATGGCCTGTTCGAGGTCGTCCACATTGAGGGCGAGTTGCAGGCGCATGGCAGTCTCCTTCAGGGCCGGGCCGCCTTCGGCGGACACGCGCCCTGGCAGCAATTGTCGGTAAGGAACCGCAGCAGCGCTTCCATGTGCGGGAAGTCGGCGGCATAGACGAGCTCGCGGCCCTTGCGCGCGCGCCGCAGCATGCCGGCCTCCTTCAAGGCTTTCAGATGGAAGGAAAGCGTCGCCGCCGGAATGTCGAGCGCCCCGGCGATGGCCCCGGCCGGCAGGCCCTGCGGCCCGCGCTCGACCAGCAACCGGAACACGTCGAGGCGCGTCTCCTGCGCCAGCGCGCCCAAGGCGGCGATTGCGGCATCCTTTTCCATATTTCCAATATAGTGGAACTAAAAAGCTTGTCAACCCCGAATCTGATTGAAGACGTCTAGGATGCTGGCTCCTGTCCGATTGCATGGGCAATCTCCAGTGTCGCGCCCTAATATGCTTCTGCCCCGCTTATCAAACCAAGTGAGTATCACGTTAGGATTCACTATCAACTTAGCTATATTGTAGCATTGTTATGCACCGTACTGAGAATCAGCGCCCTACAAGAACATAAGGGATTTGCGATGTGAAATTATATCGAGACAACAATTAGGATCATGAAAAATTAGGAAACAGAAATCCCACAATCTTGAAGCATAACATAAGAGACAAGAAAACGACAAACGCTCTAAACAATCCTCCCCAAAATCCTATTGATTCACCCATTTCCATATCCAAATACTGTGAGAATGTTAATGATCGAGAGCTAAATAAATTTCCACCTCCAATAGCCACCTTGTCGAAAATGGGTTGGTCGATAATGCAGCGTACATAGAACTTTTCATCTTGCTGGATTTCCGATATTTTCAAACGTCTGTAATTCTTATCCTCTTTCGTCAAAAGGGTAATGCTATGTCTTGGATTATAGCCACACTGTTTGATCTCAGATCTGCCAAAATCCAATGTGACAACTATATCCTTCGCTGGTACATTTGCCGAGCCCTCAACCTCTAACTCCATCTCAAATGCTGCTGGAACATCCATTGCTACACTAGAGATATGAACTGAAGAAATTGATATATCTGGTGATAATTTCTTTGAAGATTTTTCTGAATTCACGACTTGACTTCCAATTTCCTTCTCTGGAGATTGAAAAACATAGATACCAATGGTAACAGCACAAGTTAATAGACCTACAGCAATGGTTGCGATCACATTTCTTCGAGACCATCGATCACTCATTTTTCTTCACTATGCATGCGGGCAATCATAATAAACTAGCCTTCAGTTATGGCAATGGTATCTGACCGGTTATCTGAGTAATCACTTTCACAGCATCTGACAGTGAACCACCCCAGCTATGCAACCAGTCTGGGATTGTATCCGGCAAGACATGCAGCCATGCCGTATCACTACCGGCGCGCCCACCGTGTTGCGAAGAAATGACCCCCGCCGACCATTGCTGCAAAATCAATTTCTTTGGTAGCACCCAACAATGAGCATCGAATGGGCTAGAGCGTGATGATTTTATATTGAAGCGTATCCAGCGTTTGTGAAGTAGTTGGCGCATTCTTGAGGAGAGAAGCGTTCGATGAGGGTTCCGATGCGTTTCCATGTTGCATCGGATGTGCGTTCGGCCGCTTGTCGCAG
>JAJEIH010000037.1 GCA_022827685.1 Alphaproteobacteria bacterium | reverse complement strand
CTCTTCGTTCCGTTCTCCCCGCCGCCCGGCTGCCGGCGCGGCGGGACCCTGATTCGCGCGTAATGCGCGCGCGCCTGTGCCGGCGCGGGCGCGCGTTTCGCGGCGGCGCGGTTTGCGCGCCTGATTGCGCCTGCGCCCGCGAGCCGGACACAGGGCGCACTTCACCTGTTGGCCGAATCAGGGGCTTTTTTCGCGCCGGCGCCGGCGCGGAGGACAAGGCGGCCCCGCGGATGCCGCTTCCCTCACCCTGCCCTTATCTGGCTGTCTGGCCTCCAATAGTCAAGATGTTTATCAGAAATATTTCTTGGTATGAGAACACATTGCCGTTCCCGACAGGCGGCCGCCGGTCTTGTCTCCCATTCGTCGCCCCGGCGCGCGCGCTGGAACATGGTCCGTTCGGATTGCAACGGTGCCGAACAACCAACCCCGATTGTCACCCCGGACGGAGCGAAGCGGAGATCCGGGGTCCAGGCTGTCGGGCTCTGTGGCGGGTCGCGCCGGCGGTGTTGGGCCCCGGCTCGGAGGCCGGGACGACAAATTCGGACCGGGATTCAATTCGAAAGAACTCTGCTCTAATGTGTGCAGCGGGCGTGGCGCTCGATGTGGTAGTCCTCGCGGGAAAGCGCCAGGGCAAAGCTCCTCACGGGCCCCTCCAGGCTTTCCGCAACGGCACGGGCGCCGGCGTTGGCCGCGGCGAGGCGCTCGGCCGCCGCCTCCGCGTCGCGGGCGAGCTTCGCCTCGTCCACCGTGAGCATGCGCCGGCCTTCGAGCACCATGCGCCCGCCGATCATCACAGACTCGACGCCCGTGCCGTCCTCGCCATGCACGATCTGGTTCACCGGGTCGTTGAGCGGCACATAGTTGATCTGGCCGAGGTCGAGGAAGACGATGTCCGCCTTGCGTCCGGGCTTTATGGCGCCGATCTCGCCGCCGAAGCCGAGCACGCCGGCGCTGCCCTTCGTCGCGAGCGTCAGCACCTCGTCCGTGGAGAGCCACCGCTCGGGGTCCAGTTCCTGCACGCGCGAGACCATCGAGGCGACCCGCATCGCCTCGAACATGTTGAGATTGTCCGAGCAGGTGCAGGCGTCGGTGCCGATCCCGACCCTGACGCCCGCATCCAGCAGCGCGCGGGCCGCCGCCAGGCCGCTGCCGAGGCGCGCATTGGAGCCCGGATTGTGGGCGACGGCGCCGCCGGCATCGGCGATCCGGCGCATGTCGTCGCCGTCCAGCCACACGGCGTGCGCGGCGGTGAAGTCCGGGCCGAGCACGCCGATCCGGTCGAGATAGGCCGTCTGCGTCATGCCGTAGAGGCGCACCCCCGCATGGGCCTGCACCTTCGACTCGCCGAGATGGGTGTGGAAGCCGGCGCCGTGCTCCGCCGCCGCTTCCTTCGCCGCCTTCAGGAAGGCTTCGCTGCAATGGTGGGGGATGGTCGGGGCGAGCGCGATCCGGACCCGGTCGCGGGAGAAGGGCCAGGCACGCAGCGCGCGGTTCCATGCCGCAAGGCTCGCCTCGAACGGCGCGGCCGCCACCGCCTCCGCGTCGCGCCTCGCCGCCTCCGGGAGCGCGTCAAGCAGGCCGGGCACGGCCTGGTAGAAGGTGCGGTCCGCCATCATCGGCGCGACCACGGCGCGCATGCCGGCATCGTCATAGGCGCGGCCTATGGCCTCCAGCCCCTCCGGCGTCGGGGCGGGAAACTCGAAATTGAGGTCGTAGGCGGCGGTGCAGCCCTTGCGCACCATCTCCACCGCGCCGATGAGGGTCGAGAGGTATTTGTCCTCCAGCGTGCGGCTGCCCGTGATCCAGGGCGCCGCGTTCAGCAGCAATTCGAGGTTCCAGCGGTCGCCGAAGCTCTTGGCGAGGTTGTTGTGGCCGTGGGTGTGGGCGTTGACGAGGCCCGGCATGAGCAGCCGGCCGGTCGCGTCACGGAGCGCCGCGCCCTCGGGAGCGGGCATGCCGGGCGGCCCGACCGTGTGGACCGTATCGCCCTCGACGAGGATGTCGGCGGGCTCCGCCGCATGGCGTTCGATATCGAGCAGCCGCCCGCCGCGAATGATGGTGTGCATGGGCTCCGGCCTCCTCGCGCCGCCTCCGCCCTCGAAGGGCGGTCGGCGAAATGGTTGTATGATCCGGCCGCCCCGCATTAGGGCAAGGACGGGAGCCCCGCAATGATCCCCAACACGATTCCCCTGATCGGCTATGCCGACCGCTGGTCGGCCCGCCCCGGCGAGACCGTCGCCTTCAAGGTGAGCGGCCGCTCCGCCGAGCCCTACCGGGCGCGGCTCGTGCGCGTCATATCGGCGGACCCGAACCCGGCGGGCCCGGGCATCAAGGAGGAGGCGGTCGCCTCCGACATCGAGGGAAGCCGGCCCTCGCGGGCGCAGGACGCCGCGCTCGGCTCCTATGCCCGCATCCCGGGCGCGAGGCTGGAGGCGGACGCTCTGACCGTGTCCGCGACGGTCTGGCCGACGCTGCCGGAGCAGGAGGGGCAGGGCATCGTGTCGTGGCTCGGCGAGGCGGGCGGGATTGCGCTCGTTCTGGACGGCGGGCAGGGCGCGAGCTTGCACGTCGCGACGGCGAACGGTGTCGAGACGGTCGCCGTCGGCAAGCCGCTCCTCCCGCGCGCCTGGTACCGGGTGTGGGCGAGCGTCGATCCGGCGAGCGGCGCGGTCTCGGTCGGGCAGCAGGCGCTCCGGCCCTTCTCCCGGGTGGACGACACGGGCACGGCGAGCGGGCGGGTGGACGGCCCCCGCGCCGGGATCGCCGGCGACATCCTCATCGGCGCGGCGGGGGGACGTCCGGTCGCCGGCCATTTCAACGGCAAGATCGAACGCCCGCAGATCGCGCGGGGCGCCGCGCCGGGCGGCGAACTTGTCGCCGACTGGGACTTCTCGCGCGAAATCTCCTCGCTACGGGCGGTCGATGCCGGGCCGAACGGCTGGCACGGCGAGCTTGTGAACCTGCCGACGCGGGGCATGAAGGGCTCCAACTGGAGCGGCCGGGAGCAGTGCTGGCGCCACGCGCCGGAGGAATACGGGGCCATCCATTTCCACGAGGACGACCTTTACGACTGCGGCTGGGAGACCGATTTTACCTACACGGTCCCGGCCGGCCTCAAGAGCGGCTCCTATGCGGTGCGGCTTTCCTGCGGGGAGCATGAGGACTCGATTCCCTTCTTCGTGCTGCCGCCGCGCGGCTCCCGGCGCACGTCCGTCTGCGTGCTGATCCCGACCTTCACCTATACGGTGTACGGCAACTATGCGCGGGGCGTGACGACCGAGGCCTATCTGGCCCGCGCCCGGGAGTGGGGCGCGCGCGAACTCACCGCCGACCGCCACAGGGAATACGGCCTTTCCACCTATGACCGCCACACCGACGGCAGCGGCATTTCCTTCGCCTCGCAGCGCCGCCCTGTATTGACCCAGCGGGCCGGCTATATGAGCTATCTCGACGAAGCGGGCTCGGGGATGCGCCACTATCCCGGCGACACCCACCTCATCGACTGGCTGGAGGAGAAGGGCTACGAGTTCGACCTCGTCACCGACCACGACCTGGACCGCGAGGGCTACGACCTCATTTCGTCCTACCGCGTCGTGCTCACCGGCTCCCATCCCGAATACCACACCGCGAACACGCTCGACGCGCTCCAGCGCCATCTCGATGAGGGCGGGCGGCTCATGTATCTCGGCGGCAACGGCTTCTACTGGCGGGTGGCGGTCAACGAGGCCGTCCCCGACGCCGTGGAAATCCGGCGGGGCGAGGGCGGCATCCGCGCCTGGGCGGCGGAGCCGGGCGAGTATTACAACGCGCTCGACGGGGAGTATGGCGGCCTCTGGCGGCGCAACGACCGCCCGCCGCAGAAACTCGCCGGCGTCGGCTTCTCCGCCCAGGGGCAGTTCGTCGGCTCATATTATGTGCGCGGCCCCGGCGCGGACGACCCGCGCGCCGCCTGGATCTTCGAGGGCGTGCCGGACCGCATCATCGGCGACTTCGGCCTCTCCGGCGGGGGCGCGGCCGGCTTCGAGCTCGACCGGGTGGACACGCGCCTCGGCTCGCCGCCCAACACGCTCGTGCTCGCGACATCCGAGGAGCACGGCGACACCTTCGTCGTCGTGCCGGAGGAGCTGCTGACCCATCTCGTGACCTGGCCGGGAGAGCCGCCCGAGGCGCTCGTCCGCTCGAACCTGGCCTTCTTCGAGACCGCCGCCGGCGGGGCCGTGTTCTCCGTCGGCTCCATCACCTATTGCGGCAGCCTTTCCCACAACAACTACGACAACAACATCTCGCGCATCACGCAGAACGTCCTCGACCGCTTCGCCGACCCCGCGCCGTTCGAAAGCTGAGCGGCGGACCTAACCCCAGTCCGCCAGCGCCGCCGCGCCGGCGCCGGCGATGCGGCCGGAGACGAAGCATTCGGCGATGTTGCCGCCGGAGAGGTAGAGGTGGCCGAAGGCGCTGCCGAGTTCGCCCGCCGCATAGAGCCGGGGGATCGGCGCGCCGAACACATTGACGATCCGCTGGCCGGTATTGTGGACCGGGCCGCCCTGGGTGTTCGACACCACCGGCCATATCGGCGCGCCGTAATAGGGCGGCGTGTCGATGGGCGTCATGGTTCCGGGCGGGCGGCCGAAATCCTCGTCGCGCCCGGCCGCGCAGAGCTCGTTCCAGCGCCGGACGCTCGCCTCCGCGGCGGCGGGGTCGAGGCCGAGCGCCGCGGCAAGCCCGGCGAGCGTGTCCGCCCGCTTGAGAGCGCCCGATTCCACTTCCGCCAGATTGTCCCCGCTCCAGTCCAGCCTCACGCCCTCATCGTTTGAGGTGGGCTGGCCCAGCGG
This sequence comes from Alphaproteobacteria bacterium, assembly GCA_022827685.1. Taxonomy (GTDB): domain Bacteria; phylum Pseudomonadota; class Alphaproteobacteria; order Bin95; family Bin95; genus Bin95. The sequence continues at coordinate 19,731 of JAJEIH010000037.1, read as the reverse complement.
GTAGAGCCGGCGGCCGTTCTCGTCGCAGATCATGGCGCTCGGGATGCGCGGATAGTCCTGCCGCACCGTGTCGTAGAGCTGCATCTGCCGGTGCCCGGTGTCGTGGGTGTAGGGCAGGTATTCGTTCATGTAGCGCCGCCCGTCCCGGTCCAGCAGGATCCAGGCCATCTTCACGCCGGGGTCGTCATGGCCGCCGTCTTCGGCGGGGCGCCAGTCGGGGAGCCGCTTGACCCTGATGCCGTAAGGGTAGTCCGGGTCGGCGCTGCGGAAGCCGTAGGCGCCGTGGAAATGCCACATGTGCCAGAGTTCGGCGCCCAGGTCCTGGGCCATGGCGATGCCGTCGCCGGTATTGTGCCGCGCCGCGGCCGGCAGGACCGGCCGGCCTTCCCAGAACTGGTCCTGCCGCTCCGCGCTGCCCTCGAAGCCGCCGGAGGCCAGGATGACGCCCCGCCGCGCCTTGACATGGCGGATGCCGTCCCGTCCCTCGACGGTAATGCCGCGCACTTCGGACCCGTCCTCCGAGGTCAGCAGGCGCAGGCCGCGCGTGTTCAGCCGCACCTCGATGTCCTCGTTCGCGAGATTGTCGTCGAGGATCTTGAACAGCATCGGGCCGCCCGGCGCGCCGTTGGCCCAGGGATAGACCGCGCGGGCATCGAAGTTCGGCACCGCGTGAACGGTGGTGTGGTAGAAGGTGTCGAAGCCTGGCAAGGGGTAGTTGCCGCCGGCCTTGCCGGCCTCGACGCTGGTGCCGATTTCCGCCCCGTTCACCCGGGCGAGGTCGCGCACATAGGGCTCGAGCAGGGCCATGCCGTCGGCGAGCGCGCGGTTCACGTCGTCCGGCGTGCGCCCGCCATTGGTCGCGGCCAGGTAGCTGCGGGCCTTCCCGGCGTCCATCGCGCAGCGCACCGAGCCGTAGGAGCAGATCGAGATGCCGCCGGGCACGCCGGTCTTCTCGATCAGCAGCACCCGCGCCCCGGCGCGCGCCGCCTCCAGCGCCGAGACGGACCCGGCGAAGCCGTAGCCGACCACGACGACATCGAACTCGTCGTCATAGTCCCTCACGGAGCGGGGGACGCCCTCCATGGCCGGGTCAGCCGGCGAGGATGTCGGCGGGCCTCACGCCGTGCCAGCCCGCCGCGCGCTCGCTCCAGTAGATCGACTGGATGCGGCTCGTGACGATGCCGGCATGGCCGTTTCCGACCGTCTTGCCGTTGACCCCGGTGATCGGCATGACCCCGCCCGCCGTGGTGCTGGTGAACACCTCGCTCGCCGCTTCGAGCTCCTCGGGGCGGATCTTGCGCAGCTCGAACGGGATGCCCTCCCGCTCGCAGATCTCGCGCACCGACCGCCGGGTGACGCCTTCCAGCACGTTGTAGTCGGGGCTCGCCACCTTGCCGTCCTGCACGACGAAGACGTTGAAGCCCGGCCCCTCGGAGAGGAAGCCGTCAGGACCGGCGAGAAGGGCGTCGTCGCAACCGTTGTCATAGGCCTCCAGGCGCGCCTGCACGAGGTCGGCCCGGTTGTAGTTCTTGAAGCGCTGGTCGATGGCCTTCGACGACACGCGCTCGACGCCGCTCACATAGAGGGTCGCGCCGTTGCGGCATTTCTCCTCGCCCCATATCCACACATAGGGCACGGCATACACCAGGACGATGGGCTTCAGCCCGCGCGGGTCCCGGACGCCGGGCGGCGGCACGCCGCGCGAGACCTGCATCTTCACATAGGTGTTCGCGAGGCCCGTGCGCTCCACGCATTCCGCGCAGATGCGGCGCATCTCCTCGAAGGAATAGGGGTTCTCCAGCCGGAAGCCCTCGCAGGAACGCTGGAACCGCTCCAGATGCTCGTCGAGCATGAAGAACCAGCCGTTCCAGGTGGACGTCACGTCATAGACGCAATCCCCCCAGACGAAGCCGACATCGAAAATCGACATCGTGGCGTCTTCCGGAGCCATGTAGTCGCCGTCGATGAAAACGATTCCGTCGGACATCGGCTTTCCTCCCGCTCAGCAAAGGGCCGTCGGCCCCGGGCCGGCGGTTCCGGGCGGACATTAGGGCATGGACGGCTTCGCCGCCAAGCCGACGGGCTGGCGCGGCGTCCGGCTTCCTGCAATTGTCCGGGACCGCTACCGCCGCACAGCCAGCCGGGGAGGCCCCGACCCGCCATGCCCGATGTCGCCGGTTTCCGCGCCAAGTTCGCCGCCGTCGTGCCGTCCACCAATACGGTGGTGGAGGCCGACTTCAGCCATCTGCTGCGGATTCCGGGCGTCACCTTCCACACCGGGCGGATGTATATCGAGCGTGCGGCGCTAGACTCGGACGACGCCTTCGCGCGGGTCCTCGACCAGGCGGACCGGGCCTTCGAGACGGCGGTCCGGGACGTGATGACCTGCGAGCCCGACTATCTGGTGATGGGCATGTCCGCGCCGACATTCTGGGGCGGGCGCGAGGGCGGCGCGGCTTTCCTCGACCGCGCCCGGCGGCTTTGCGGGCTGGGCGTGACCACCGGCGGGGAGGCATGCAGCGCGGCGCTTGAGGCGCTGGGCGCGCGGCGGATCGCGGTGCTCACCCCCTACCAGCCGATCATGCGCGAGCAGATCGTCCGCTATTTCGAGGAGTCGGGCTTCCCGGTGGTCCGCTCGGTCGATCTGGAATGCCCGAGCGCCACGGCGATTGCGGCCGTGACGCCGGACGAGCTGCGCGGCGTGTTGCGCGACCTGGACGGCCCGGACGTGGACGCTGTCGTGCAGGCGGGCACCAACCTCTCCATGGTGCGGCTCGCGGCGGAGGCGGAAGGCTGGCTCGGCAAGCCGGTTGTCGCCGTCAACACGGCGCTCGCTTGGCACGCCTACCGCGCGAACGGGTTCGACGACCGCATATACGGCTGCGGCGCGCTGCTGAGCGACCACTAAACGGTCGCGGTTTGCAACCGCGCGGCTTGCGCTATCCTTGGGCCGGCGTCATGCCGCCTCGGCGGCATCGGAACGGAATCTAGCGAAAGCCTGTCGTTATGAGTGAGAAGGCCCGCTGCAGGGTGGGGATCGATGTGGGCGGCACCTTCACGGATGTCGTGCTGGAAGCCGGCGGGGCGCGGACCTCGGCCAAGGTGCTGACCACGTCGCAGGCCCCCGAAAAGGGCGTGATCGACGGCCTGCAGGAAGCGCTGCAGAAAGCCGGGCTGGCGCCGGGCGATGTCGGGCTCGTCCTGCACGGCACGACGCTCGCCACCAACGCCGTGCTCGAGCGGCGCGGCGCCAGGACCGCCTTCATCACGACCGAAGGCTTCCGCGACATTCTCGAGGTCGGCTACGAGACCCGCTACGACCAGTACGACCTGATGATCGAGAAGGTGAAGCCGATCGTGCCGCGCCGGCTGCGCTTCACCGTGCCGGAGCGCGTCGATGCGCGCGGCCGCGTCCTGGAAGACCTCGACGAGGAGGCCGTCCATGCGCTCGTGCCGGCGCTTTCCGAAGCCGGGATCGAGAGCGTCGCCGTCGGGTTCTTCCATGCCTATGCCAACCCGGTCCATGAACGGCGGGTCGAGGCGATCTTGCGTGAAGCCCTGCCGGCGCTTTCGGTGACGCTTGCCTCGGAAGTGTGCCCGGAAGTCCGGGAATATGAGCGCTTCACCACGGCCAGCGTGAATGCCTATGTCCGCCCGCTCATGGAAGGCTATGTCGCGCGCCTGGATGGAATGCTGGCGGAAATCGGCATCGGCTGCCCGCTGCTGCTGATGACGTCCGGCGGCGGGCTCACGACCGTCGAGACGGCGCGGCGCCAGCCGGTCCGGCTGGTCGAGTCCGGCCCTGCCGGCGGCGTGCTGCTGGCCCGCGACATCGCCGCGCGCGCCGGTCTCGACAAGGTGATGTCCTTCGACATGGGCGGCACCACCGCGAAGATCTGCTTCATCGAGAATCTCGAGCCCCGGCGCGCGCGGGAATTCGAGATCGACCGCCAGGCGCGCTTCATGAAGGGCAGCGGCCTGCCGCTCCGCATCCCGGTGATCGAGATGGTGGAGATCGGCGCGGGCGGGGGCTCCATCGCCCGCGTGGACCGGCTGGGACGGATTGCCGTCGGTCCCGAGAGCGCGGGCGCGGAGCCCGGACCCGCCGGCTACGGCCGCGGCGGCGCGGACGCGACGGTCACGGACGCCGACATCGTTCTCGGCCGCATCGACCCGGCGGGCTTCGCCGGCGGGCGTATCGAACTCCGCCCCGGGCTTTCGGCCGACGCGGTCGGCGGCAGCGTGGGGGGACCGCTGGAGCTCGGGCCTTCGCAGGCGGCGCAGGGAATCGTCGAGATCGTCGATGAGAACATGTCCAATGCGGCGCGGGTGCTGGCCGTCGAGGAAGGCAAGGTCGCCTCGGAGCAGACCGTCATCGCCTTCGGCGGGGCAGCACCGCTCCATGCCTGCCGGATAGCGGAGAAGCTGGGAATCGAGAGAATCGTCGTGCCGGTCGATGCCGGGGTCGGCTCGGCCGTCGGGTTCCTCCGGGCGCCGGTCGCCTACGAGGTGGTGCGCAGCCTCAACATGCGCCTCTCGGCCCTCGATGCCGACGCCGTCAACGAGCTCATGGCCGACATGCGCCGCGAAGCCCGCGCGGTCGTGGAATCGGGCGCGTTCGGCGCGGCGCTTGCCGAACGCCGGGTCGCCTATATGCGCTATCTCGGGCAGGGGCACGAGATCGCCGTGGCGGTGGAGGCCGAGCATCTGGGCCCCGATGACGGGCGCACATTGCAGGCGGCTTACGACCGGGAATACGAGCTGCTGTTCAAGCGGACCATACCCGACGCCGATGTCGAGGTGCTGTCCTGGGGCCTGACCGTCTCGACGGTGGAAACCATGCCGGCGGCCGAAAGCGGGGCGCAGGTCTCGGCCTCGCCGGAGCCCGCCGGGTGGCGGAACCTCCACGACACGGAGAGCGGCGAGGCGGCCAAGGTGCCGCTCTACCGGCGCGCGGACCTGGCCGCGGGAGACGGGCTGGACGGCCCGGCGCTGATCGTCGAGGAGCAGACTTCGACCTTCGTTTCCCGCGCATTCCGGGCCATGCTGGCGCCGGGAGGCAATATCGTGCTGGAAAAACGGGCTTGAGGGGCCGGACGATGGCGAAGAGAGACGGACTCGATGTCATAACCAGGCAGGTGATGTGGAACCGCCTGATCTCGGTCGTCGAGGAACAGGCGCAGACGCTGCTGAGGACCGCGTTCAGCCCGATCGTGCGCGAATGCGGCGACCTCTCGGCCGGCGTGTTCGACCTCAGGGGCCGGATGCTGGCCCAGGCGGTGACGGGCACGCCGGGCCATGTCAATTCCATGGCCGAGGCCGTCCAGCACTTCATCCGCCATTTCCCGATCGCGGAGATGAACGAGGGCGACATCTACATCACCAACGATCCCTGGATGGGCACGGGCCACCTCAACGACTTCGTGCTGACCACGCCCTGTTTCCGCCGGGGCCGGATCGTCGGCATGTTCTCCTGCACCTCGCACCTGACCGACATAGGCGGCATCGGCGTCGGCCCGGACGCGACCGATGTGCATATGGAGGGGCTCTACATCCCGATGCTGAAGCTCGCCGACCGGGGAAAGATCGACGCCACCCTGATGGCGATGGTCCGGCGCAACACCCGCGAGCCGGTGGAATGCGAGGGCGACGTCTATTCGCTCGCGGCCTGCAACGAGGTCGGCTGCGTGCGCCTGGTCGAGATGATGGACGAGTTCGGGCTGGAGGACCTGGACGAGCTCGGCGAATACATCGTCTCCAGCTCCCGCCGCGCGGTGCTGGCGGAGGTCGCCGAACTGCCGAAAGGCAAGTATCGCAACACCATGAGCCTCGACGGCTACGACCGGCCGATAGACCTGGTCGCGACGCTGGAGATCGGGGACGACGGCATCCATGTCGATTACGACGGCACCTCGCCCATGTCGCGCTACGGCGTGAACGTGCCGATGGCTTACACCACGGCCTACACCAGCTTCGGGCTCGGCTGCGCGATCGCGCCGGGCGTCCCGAACAATGCGGGCTCGCTCTCCGCCTTCCGGGTGACGGCGCCGGAGCGCTCCATCCTCAACGCGCCCTATCCGGCGGCGGTCTGCGCGCGGCACCTCATCGGGCAGCAGCTGCCCGACGTGGTGTTCGGCTGCCTGGAGAAGGTCGTGCCCGAGCGCGTGCCGGCGGAAGGCGCCTCGTCGCTCTGGAACATCACCTTCCGGGGCGAGGCCGAACGCGGCTCGAACGAGCGGAGCCTGTTCGCCTTCACCGCCGTCACCAACGGGGGCACCGGCGCGCGCGGCGTGAAGGACGGCCTGAACGGCACCGCCTATCCGAGCGGGGTCAAGGGCACGCCGGTCGAGATCGTCGAGACGATGACCCCGGTGCTGTTCCGCCGCAAGGAGCTGCGCACCGACTCCGCCGGTCCGGGAACCTGGCGCGGCGGGGCGGGGCAGGTGATCGAGCTCGAGTCTGCGGACGGCAGGGACATGGAGCTGCTGGCGGCCTATGAGCGCATCGACCATCCGGCGCGGGGGCGCGCCGGCGGCGGCGGCGGAGAGGCGGGCGCGGTCTTCCTGGCTTCGGGGACCCGGCTGAAGGGCAAGGGCACGCAGACCATCCCGGCCGGCGAGACGCTCGTGCTGCACACGCCGGGCGGCGGCGGGCACGGGCCCTCCCGGAACCGGCCGCCCGAGGCCGTGGCGGCGGACATCGAGGACGGCATCGTCAGCGAGGCGGCCGCCCGCAGGGACTATGGCTGGAAGGGGGTCGCCTGAGGCCCGGAGCGCGGCGGTTCAGCCCTTCAGCTGGATGTTGTCGGGCAGGAACATGACGATATCGGGGAAGACCGTAATCAGCAGCGCCATGCCCGCCATGATGAAGAAGAAGGGCAGCGTCGCGATGGCGATGCGCCCGATCTTCTCGCCCGTCATGCCCTGGATGACGAACAGGTTGAAGCCGACCGGCGGCGTGATCTGCGCCATCTCCACGACGATCACCAGGAAAATGCCGAACCACACCTTGTCGAAGCCCGCCTGCGTCACCAGCGCCAGCGTGATCGGCAGGGTCATGACGATGCTGGACATGCCCTCCAGCACGCAGCCGAGGATGGCGTAGAACACCAGCAGCAGCAGGATGAGCCCGAAGGGCGAGAGGCCGAGTCCGGCGATCTCGCCGGCGATGATGCGCGGCACGCCCAGATAGCCGATGGCGATGGACAGGAAATAGGCGCCGGCCACGATCAGCCCGATCATCGAGATGGTGCGCACGGCGCCGAAACAGGCCTGGCGCAGATTGGCGAAGGTGAGCGTGCCCTGCATGGCGCTGACGATGAGCGCGCCGACAACGCCGACGGCCGCGGCCTCGGACGGGCTGGCGTAACCGCCGTACATCGAACCCAGGACGAGGAAGATCAGGAAGACGACCGGACCGAGATGCCGGAGGCCGGCCAGCCGCTCGGCCATCGGGACATAAAGCTCCTCGTTCGAGGCCATGGAAGGCCGGGTGAGGGTCCTGACGGCGATGTAGAGCATGTAGCCGAGCGCCAGCAGCAGCCCCGGAACGACGCCCGCGATGAAGAGCTTGAGGATCGAGGTCTCGGCGAGCACGCCATAGACGATCAGCACCAGGCTCGGCGGGATCAGCAGGCCGAGCGTGCCAGCGCCCGCCAGCGAGCCCATCGCCAGGTCCTTGTCGTAGCCCCGCCGGAAGAGCTCGGTGAGCGTGATGCGCCCGACCGTGGCCGTGGTGGCGGCGGACGAGCCCGAAATCGCGGCGAAGAGCGTGCAGCCGAGCACGTTGACATGCAGCAGGCGGCCCGGCAGGCGGGTGGTCCAGGGCGTGATGCCGGCGAACAGCGTTTCGGAGAGCCGGGTGCGGAAGAGGATTTCCGCCATCAGGATGAACATCGGCAACGCCAGCAATTCCGGCGTCGTCGTGACATTCCAGATCATCTGGGCGAGCAGCTTCTCCACCGGCATGGACCGGAAGACGCCGAGCGAGATCAGCCCGACGGAGAACAGCGAGACGGCGACCCACACGCCCGCGGCGAGCGTGACCGCAAGCAGGCCGAGGACCGTGAAGACGATGGTGGTTGTCATGGACGCCCCGGTCCCCTACTCGACGCTGTAGGAGCGCATGGCGTCCCGGTCGTCCGGCGGCTCGTCGATAACCAGCCGGATCAGGCGGACGATCATCTGGAGGGCCAGAAGCGCTGCGCCGGCCGCAAGCCCGGAGGTCGGATAGATCAGGGGCACCGCAACCACGGTGAACGAGGTGCTGCCGGCGACGAAAGTCTGCCAGGCGAACAGGATCAGGGAATAGGCGAGGTAACAGGTGATGGCGACGCCGAAGATCGTGGCCAGAAGCTCGGACATGTAGGCCACGCGGGCGTTCCGGCTGGTGATGAGGAACGCGACGCGGACCTGGCCGCCGGTTCGCAGCGTGAAGGCGGCGCCGAGGAAGATCGCGGTGCCGAGAAAGTAGGAGCTGTATTCCCAGGCGAAGCTGAGCGAGATGTTGAAGACCGTGCGGCAGACGACTTCCGCGATGATCAGGACCACGATGCCGACCACGAGCAGCACGGCGACGATGCCGGCGGCTTGAGACACCCTGTCCACGGCCCTCAGCGCTGCCCGCACCGGCCCCTCCCTGCGCGCGGCTCCCCGGCCGGACCGGGGAGCCGCGCCGCCTGCTGGTCGTTCAGCGCCCGACGGCTTTCCAGAAGTCCTCGATGACCATCTTGGCCTGCGGATGGGCTTCCATGAAGCTGGCGACCATGGGCTTGGTCGCGTTCTGCATGCCCGAGAGCATTTCAGGCGTGACCACGCCCATCGCGACGCCGTTGTCGTTCAGGATCTTGGACTTCGCCTCGTCCTCCATGCGGCTCACATCCCAGAACGGGGCCTCGAGCCGCTTGGCGGTCTCCTCGATCGCGGCCCGGTCCTTCTCGTCGATGGCCGCCCAGGCGTCGAGATTGACGTTCATCATGTTCGAGCCCCAGACATGGGCGGTCGGATACATGAACTTGAGGAACTCCCAGAACTTGCCGTCCACGCCCGAACTGGCCGACGTGGTGACGGCGTCGATGGTGCCGGCGGCCAGCGACGGCACGACCTCGCCCCAGGGAAGCTGGACCGCCGTCATGCCGATGGCGTTGAACAGCGCGGTGGTCGTCTTGTCATAGGTGCGGATCTTGATGCCCGCCAGGTCCTCGAGCTTCCCGATCGGCACCTTCGTGTACACATACTGCCGGGGCCACGGCACGATGTAGAGGAGCTTCTGGTTGAACCGGGCCAGAACCTCGTCCAGCACGGGGCGGAAATGCTCATGCAGGGTCCGCAGCTCGTCGAAACCGGAGACCAGATAGGGCTGGGCCTCGATGCCGACGATCGGCGCCTCGCCGACCTGCTGGTTCAGCAGCACGTCGCCGATGGGCACGAGGCCGTCGCGGACCGCGGTCAGCATCTCGGGGCCCTTGAAGCCGAGCGAGCCGCCGGGATGGATGTTGATCTTGACGCGGCCCTCGGTCGCCTTCTCGACCTCGGCGGCGAACACCTTGGCGTTCTCGACGTGGAAATTACCGTCCGGCCAGGCCAGCGGCAGGTCCCATTCGGCCGCCGAAAGCGCGGTGGTGCCGAACGACAGCAGCGCAGCCGCCGCCGTCACCGGCAAAACTCGACGCATTGCGGTCATGAAAATTCCTCCTCCCGGTTGCTAACGTCAGCGGGCACGGCAGGACTCCCTCGCGCCCGCCGGCGACTTGCGGGTCCTGCCGGTCCCGCTTTCGAGAGACTTGCCCAGCAAGCCGGTGCTGTCAAATGCCGGTCCATGCCGTCGGCAAGGGCGATGCGGCGCCTGCCGTCGGGACTCCGGTCTCCTCGCGCCTCCCCCGGACCGGAGCGTTGTGCTAGGCTCCGCGCAATGGCAGTCCACCTCCACCGCGACGATATTCCCGAGGGCCTGGCCTTCGGCGCCATGGCGGCGGTCGATACCGAGACCATGGGGCTGAACCCGTCCCGGGACCGGCTCTGCGTGGTCCAGCTTTCGGCCGGGGACGGCAACGCGCATCTGGTCCAGTTCCAGGGCGGCGACTATGCCGCCCCGCGCCTCAGGGCCTTGCTGGGGGACCCGGGCGTCACCAAATTGTTCCACTTCGCCCGTTTCGACCTCGCCGTGCTGGAACGCTATCTCGGCGCGGCGGCCTGGCCCGTCTATTGCACCCGCACCGCCTCCCGGCTGGTGCGCACCTACACCGACCGGCACGGCCTGAAGGACCTCTGCAAGGAGTTGCTCGGCATCGAAATCTCCAAGGCGCAGCAATCGTCCGACTGGGGCGCGCCGGACCTCACCGGGCCGCAGCGGGACTACGCCGCGGCCGATGTGTTGTATCTTCACCGCCTGAAGGAGCGGCTGGACTCGATGCTCGCCAGGGAGGGCCGGACGGAACTGGCCTCGGCCTGTTTCGATTTCCTGCCGGTTCGCGCGCGGCTCGACCTCGAAGGCTGGGCGGAGGAGGACATCTTTGCTCACTGAATCGCCGGATAACGCGGTGCGCGCCGCCGGACGCCGGGTGCTGGCGATGGAGGCGGACGCGCTGCAGTCGCTCGCCGACAGCCTGGACGGCGCCTTCGACGAAGCGATCGATATCCTGGCCGGGGCCAGCGGGCGGGTGATCGTTTGCGGGATGGGCAAGAGCGGCCATGTCGCCGTCAAGATCGCCTCCACCCTGGCCTCGACCGGCACGCCCGCGCATTTCGTCCATCCCGGCGAGGCGGCGCATGGCGACCTCGGGATGATTGCGCGGGACGACGTGCTGCTGGCGCTTTCGAACTCCGGCGGCACGGCCGAGCTCGCCGCCGTGATCGCCCATGCGGCGCGCTACTCCGTGCCCCTGATCGCGGTAACGGCGAATGCCGACAGCCCGCTCGCCGAAGCGGCGGCGCTTGCCGTCGTGCTGCCGCCGGTGTCGGAGGCTTGCCCGATGGGACTCGCGCCCACCACCTCGACCACCATGATGCTGGCGCTCGGCGATGCCCTGGCGGTGGCGCTGCTGGAGCGCAAGGGCTTCTCGGCGGACGATTTCCGCACCCTGCATCCCGGCGGTTCGCTCGGCCAGAGCCTCAAGCTCGTCTCCGACATCATGCATGCAGGCAACGCCATGCCGCTGGTCGGGCCCGACACGGTCATGGCCGAGGCGCTGTTCGAGATTTCGTCCAAGGCGTTCGGCTGCGTCGGCGTGACCGACGATGCGGGGGCGCTGCTCGGCATCGTGACGGACGGCGACCTGCGGCGCTCGATGAGCACGGACCTGCTGCAGCGCCCCGTCTCGGCGATCATGACCGCGTCGCCCAAGACCATCCGCCCGAGGGCGCTGGTGGCCGAGGCGCTGGCGCTGATGAACGAGGCGCAGATTACCGCCCTCTTCGTCGTCGAGGACGATGCGCCCGTCGGCATCGTCCATGTCCACGACTGCCTGCGCGCCGGGGTCGCCTGAGCGTTGGCGCCCCGCGGCCAGGCATATTTCGCGTTCGCCGGCAGGGGCCGGCGGCCGCATGATTCGCGCTTCTACTCGTTCTTCGTCCGGGCGGCGAAGATCGCCTTGCCGACCGCGGCGGCAGCCCTGCTGCTGGCCGTTTTCGCCTGGCCGGACGCCGACGAGATTCTGGGGCCGGAATGGAAGGACGAGGCCGCCGCGCAGCTCGCGATGACCAATATGGAGGCATATGGCTGGGACGAGGACCGGCCCTACTCGATCCGGTCCACCGGCATCCGGCGGCTCGGCAGTGAAGGCCGGCGCTTCCACATGGACCACCCGAGGGCCTGGATGGTCCTCCCGGACGGCGCCTGGCTCTCCGGCAGCGGCGAGAGCGGCGTCGTGGACTGGACCGAGCGGACCGTGCATCTGTCGGGCGAGGTCCAGCTCCGCCACGAGGCCGGCTACGCGATCCTCACCCACTCGGCTTTCGTCAACATTGCGGAAAGGACCGTGTCCGGCGACACGCCGGTGGAGGGCGCGGGCAATTCCGGCCGGTTCCGGGCCGAGGGCTTCCGGGTCCTGGATGGCGGCAACAGGATCCGCCTGCTCGGCCGCTCGACCGTCAGCTTCGATCCTGCCCCGGTTGCGCCGCAGCGATGAAGCGGGCCGCATTCGCCATCCTTCCGGTTCTGGCCTCCGCGGCGGCGTGGGGCTTCGAGCTCGATCTCGATGCCGGGTCGGGCGGGCCGTTCCGGATCGAGGCCGGCCGCAGCATCGAGTGGCGCCGGGACGAAAAGGTCTATATCGCGGAGGGGAATGTCCGCGCCGAACAGGGCGAACTGGTGCTGCAGGCGGGGACCCTGTCCGCCTACTACCGGTCTGACGACGCCGGGAAAACGCAAATCCAGCGGGTCGAGGCCGAGGGCGGCGTGACGATCGACTCTCCGGACGGGACGGCGAAGGGCGGGGAGGCGATCTACGATCTCGACCGGTCGCTTATCGTGCTTCGCGGCGGCGACCTCTCGCTCCGGACCACGGACTACCGGGTCACGGCGCAGGACAGCATCGAATTCCACCGGGACGAGAATTACGCCGTGGCGCGCGGCGCGGTGCGAGCGGTGCGGGCGGAGGACTCCGTGTCGGCCGAAACGCTGGTGCTGCGATTCGAGGATACCGGAGACGGCAAGCTGGCGGCGCGGCGCCTGGAAGCGTTCGGCAAGGTCGAGGTCCGCAGCGGGCCGGACTCGGTCACGGGCCGGCGCGGCTTCTACGACACCGAGGCGCAGACTGCCGAGGTCTGCGGCAATGTCCGCCTGCAGCAGGGCCCCAACCGGATGGCCGGCGAATGCGCCGAGGTGGATATCGCAAAGGGCCGCAGCCGCCTGATCGCGGGCGCCGGCCAGCGCGTGAGCGGCCTGTTCGAGCCCGGAGCGACGGACCTCGCGCCGGCGCGATGAGGGCGCCCGGCCTCGCCGCGTCCGGCCTTGCTGCATTCGGCCTCGCCAAACGCTATCGCAGACGCACGGTCCTGCGCGATGTCTCGCTTTCCGTCGGCCGGGGCGAGGCTGTCGGCCTGCTCGGGCCCAACGGCGCCGGCAAGACCACCTGCTTCTACATCATGACCGGCCTGACGGCGCCGGACAGCGGAAATGTCAGTATGGACGGGCAGGATGTGACCGGCCTTCCGCTCTACCGCCGCGCGCGGCTCGGGCTCGGCTATCTGCCCCAGGAGCCCTCGATCTTCCGCGGCATGACGGTCGAGGCGAACATCCGCGCCGTGCTCGAAGTCGTCGAGAAGGACCGGGACACGCGCGCCGCGGTGATGGAGGACCTGCTGGAGGAGTTCGCCATCGGCCATTTGCGCCGATCGGCGGCACTGGCGCTTTCCGGCGGCGAGCGGCGGCGGGTGGAGATCGCGCGCTCGCTCGCGGCGCGTCCGAACTACGTCCTGCTGGATGAGCCGCTGGCCGGCATCGACCCTATCGCCGTCGGCGAAATCCGCGACCTCGTCTCGCATCTCAAGGACCGCGGCATCGGCGTGCTGATTACCGACCACAATGTCCGCGAGACGCTGGAGATCGTGGACCGCGCCTATATCCTGGCGGGCGGGTCCATCCTCAAGGAAGGCCTCCCGGCGGAGATCATCGCCGACGAGCATGTGCGCCGCGTCTATCTGGGCGACAGCTTCAGCCTTTAGCCCCGTTTTCAGCTATAACCCGCCCCGGTGAGAGGACGGGAGCGGCGAATAGCTGCGTGAGGACGATGACGCTCGGACCGAGGCTGCGGCAACGCCAGGCCCAGGGGCTGGCGATGACGCCCAGACTGCAGCAGTCGATCAGGCTGCTGCAGATGGGCAGCCTCGAACTGGAGGCGTTCGTCGAGTCGCAGCTGGAGGAGAACCCGCTGCTGAAGCGCGGCGAAGCCGATGGCGAGGCTGCGCCCGCCGCGCCCGATTTCCCCGCCGAAACGACAGCAGACGGCTTCCTTGCGGCCGACGCGTTCGCCGCCCCCCGCGCCGCGCCCGGTTTCGACGGCGATTTGCCCGGCCCCGAAGAGCGGGTGGCGGCGGCGCCCAGCCTGCGCGACCGGCTGGAGCGGCAGTTGATGCTCGACATCGCCGACCCCCGCGACCGGCTGATCGGGCGGGCGGTCATCGACGCGCTCGACCCCTCCGGCTGGTTCACCGCCGATCTGGAAGCCTTCGCCGGCGGCCTCGGCGCCTTGCCGGACGACGTCGAGCGGGTGCTGCTCAGCCTGCAGCAGTTCGAGCCGGCAGGCCTCTTCGCCCGCTCGCTGGCCGAGTGCCTGGCGCTGCAATTGCGCGACCGGGGCCGCTACGGACCGGCCATGGCGGCGCTGCTCGACAATCTGGACCTGCTGGCGGCGGGACGGTTCGATGCCCTCGCCAGGGCCTGCGGCGTCGATGGGAACGAGCTCGCGGGGATGGTTCGGGAGCTGCGTTCGCTGGACCCGAAGCCGGCCACCGCCCTCGACGAAGATGCGGCCGCCATGCCGGTCATCCCGGATATCCTGGTCCGCGCGCATGCCGGCGGCGGCTGGGCGGTCGAACTCAATGACGAGGCGCTGCCGCGCGTCCTGGTGGACCGCGAATACTATGCGCGCGTGCGCGGCGATTCGGCCTCGGACGCCGACCGCGACTTTATCGCCGACAGGCTGAGCAGCGCCAACTGGCTGGTGAAGGCGTTGCACCAGCGGGCCGAGACCATGCTCAAGGTCGCCGCCGAGCTGGTGCGCCGGCAGCAGGGCTTCTTCGCCCGGGGGGTCCGGCATCTGCGCCCGCTGACGCTGCGGGATATTGCAGACGCGGTGGGACTCCACGAGAGCACGGTGAGCCGCGTGACCGCCAACAAGACCATGGCAACGCCGCTCGGCCTGTTCGAACTCAAATATTTCTTTACCGCCGCTATCGCGGGAACGGACGGCGGCGAGGCCCATTCCGCGGAAGCCGTCCGGCACCGGCTGAAGGCGCTGATCGACGCCGAGGACCCCGGCAGGACGCTTTCGGACGACAAGCTGGTGGCCGCCATGCGCATCGAGGGCGTCGAGATTGCGCGCCGCACGGTCGCCAAATACCGGGAGACAATGGGTATTCCGTCTTCCGCGCAGCGCCGCCGCCGCAAATTGGCGGGCGCTGTTGGAAAAGCCCATTGACCGGGGACGGTCCGCGCTCCTAATTACCCGAAGAACCGCCCGGTCCGGAGACAGTGGGGAGCGGCAGGTGCGGATTTCCGTAAGCGGTAAGCAGTTGGAGGTGAGCCAGAGGCTCGCCGACAGGGTCAAGGCGTCGCTCGAGCAGTCGGTGGCCCGCTATTTCGACAGGGCGATCGACGCCCAGATCGCGTTCTCGAAGCAGGGCGCGGGCGTCCGGGCCGATGTCTCGGTCCATGCCGGGCGCGGCCTCACGGTGCAGACGCACGGCCAGGCGGCGGACCCGTGGCAGGCCTTCGGCGAGGCCGAGGACAAGGTGGCGAAGCGCCTTCGCCGCCACAAGCGCCGCCTGCGCAGCCACCATCGCCGCGAGGAGGCCGAACTGGACCGCTGGTCAGTCGCGCACCGCATCCTCGACGAGCCGGAAGGCGCCGCTGAGGAGGCTGCCGAAGACGCGCCGGCGATCATCGCGGAGATGACCGAGGACGTGCTCACGCTCAGCGTCGGCGAGGCGGTGATGCGCATGGACTTCGGCGGCCAGCCGGCCCTGCTCTTCCGCAATGCCGCGCATGGGGGGCTGAACATGATCTACCGGCGCGCCGACGGCAATGTCGGCTGGGTTGACCCCGACGGCCAGCCCGGCCGCGGCGGCTGACGCCGCGATGGGCGTCCTCGAGCTGGTCGGCCCCGGCGGCGTGATCGCCGATCTGGAGGCGTCCAGCAAGAAACATGCGCTGGAGCAGATGGCGTCGGTCGCGGCCGACAGCCTGGGGCTCAGTTCGAAGGCGGTATTCACCGTGCTGGTGGACCGGGAGAAGCTCGGCAGCACCGGGGTCGGGCGCGGCATCGCCATTCCCCATGCCAAGATGGCCGGCCTCGAGGGGATTCACGGCTTCCTCATCCGCTCGCGGGAGGCCGTGCCCTTCGAGGCGGTGGACGACGAGCCGGTCGATCTCTTCTTCCTGCTGCTCGCCCCGGAAAGCGCGGGCGCGGAGCACCTGAAGGCGCTGGCGCGGGTCTCGCGCGCGCTTCGCGACCGGGACACGGTGAAGGCGCTGCGCGAGGCCGCCGGCGCCGCCGCCATGCGCGCCGTGCTGGAGGACCGTTAGCCGGTTCGCTGCTGCCGGCGCATCCGGCGCGAGAGGACGCCCGCCAGCAGCAGGCTGCAGGCCGAAAGCGCCGCCATGAACCAGAAGGCGTCGCCGCCGAAGCGCTCGTAGAGCGGCCCCGAGGCCACGAGGGCGAGCCCCGTGGACCCGCCCATTGCGATGGACGAATAGAGGCCCTGCGCGGTCGCCGAAATTTCGGGCGCGACATGGCGCTGGAGCCAGGTCATGCCGCCCAGATGCGTCGCCGCGAAGGTAAAGCCGTGCAGCATCTGGACGGGCGCGAGCAGCCAGAGGTCGGTCGTGAGCGCCGTGCCGGCCCAGCGCAGCATGGCCGCCGAGGCGCCGAGCGCGATCAGGCCCGCGATGCCGAGCCGGTTCACGACCCGGTTGCCGAGGGCGAAGAGCGCGACTTCCGAGATGACGCCGACCGCCCAGAGCGGCCCGATGACATCCTTGTCGTGCCCGGCGGCCTCCCAGTGCAGCGTGCCGAACCCGATCAGCACGGCATGGCTCGCCATGTTGCAGGCGATGGCGGCGGCGCACAGCAGGAAGCCGGCATCCGTCATCAGGCGGCCGACCGCATGACGGGACGCGCGCCGCGTCTCCGGGCGGGCGTCGGGCAGCGCCGCCGTCGCCGCCACGACCAGGAGCAGGCCGCCGACCATGGCCGCGACGATGGCCTCGTCGCCGCGCCCGGCCAGCGCCCAGCCGCCGGCCGTGGAGGCCAGGATGAAGGCGACCGAGCCCCAGACGCGCATCCTGCCGTAGTCGAGCCGGCGCGCGCGCGCCGTCAGCAGCGCGATATTGTCGGAGAGCGGCAGGGTCGGCCCGTGGGCGAGCGCGAACAGCAGCACGAGGAGGAACACCGGCCAGAAGCCTTCCGCCAGCGGGAAGCAGGCCGCAACCGCCACCGAGGCCACGGCGAAGCCGAGCGCATAGCGCCGCCGTTCCCCGCGCCAGTCGGCGTAGCGCATCACCGCGGGGTTGACGGCCACCCGAAGCCACATGCTCGCCGCCATGACCCAGGCGATTTCCGGCGCGCCCAGGCCCCGCGACTCCAGCCAGAGCGGGAAAAACGGCTGATAGACGCCGACCATCGCGAAATAGGCGGTATAGAAGAGCGAGATGCGGAGCGCGGGGCGCGCGGCCTCCGCCATTCGGACCCGGGAGGTGCTCATGCCGCCGGCCTCGGGTATATGGAAGCGCCGACAGGGGGGGCCGGAACGGACATGGACAACTGGCGGGACGGGATTTTCGAGGCCATCAAGGCGGCGGGCGTGACCCAGGTCGCCTATGTGCCGGACGCCGGACACAGCCGGCTGATCGAGCGCTCGATCGAGGACAACGACCTGCGCGCGGTGTCGCTCACCACCGAGGAGGAGGGCGTGGCGCTGCTCGCCGGCGCCTGGCTCGGCGGCGCGAAGGGCGTGCTGCTGCTGCAATCCTCGGGCGTCGGCAACTGCGTCAACATGCTCTCCCTGGCCAGGACCTGCGCCTTCCCGCTGGTGATGCTCGTGACCATGCGCGGCGAATGGGGCGAGTTCAATAGCTGGCAGAAGCCGATGGGCGCGACGACCCGGGCGCATCTGGAGCTCTGCGGGGCCACCTGCTACCGCTGCGACCGGCCGGAGGACGTGCGCGAGACCGTCGAGTCGGCCTTCCGCTTCGCCTATTTCACCAACTCCATCGCCGCCGTGCTGCTCGGGCAGCGGCTGATCGGCGCCAAGGTGTTCGAGGAGCCGGCCCCATGCTGAACCGGAGGGAGGCCATCAGCCGCCTGCTGGCGGACCGGGGCGACATGCTGGTGGTCGCGGGGCTCGGCCAGTCCTGCTTCGACTGCTTCGCGGCCGGCGACGACCCGCGCAATTTCTACCTCTGGGGCGCGATGGGCGGTGCCGTGCCGGCGGGCCTCGGGATCGCGCTTGCGCAGCCGGAACGCCGGGTGCTGGTGGTGACGGGCGACGGCGACGCGCTGATGAGCGCGGGCGCGTTCGCCACCGTCGGGGCTGAGGCGCCGGAGAACCTCGCGATCTGCATTCTCGACAATGAGCGCTATGGCGAGACCGGCGGGCAGGTGACGCACACGGCGCGCGGCGCGGACCTGGCGGCGATGGCGGCGGCGGGCGGCGTCGGCAAGGCCCGGACCGTGCGCACGGAAGCCGAGCTTGCCGACGCCATCGGCGCGCTCCGGTCCGGCGCGGGGCCGCTGGTCGCGGTCGTCAAGGTCGCGCCCGAAAGCGAGCCCGGCGCGCTGCCGCCGCAGGACGGCCCGCACCTCAAGCGCCGCTTCCGCACCGCCGCGCTGGGCGTCGAGGACAAGTAGGGCGCGCATGACCGGGCTGCCTGTCGAGTTCCAGCCGGCCATCGGCCGCGATGCGCGGGCGGTGGCGGGCCTTGCGCGGGAGGCCGACGGCTCGATCTGCGCGGTCTGGCTGTCGGCGATCGGCGGGCTGGCGCTGGCGTTCCTGCTGTTCTTCGAGCCGGCGGGCATGGCGGCATGGATGATCTACGCCAATGCGGGCGGGCTGGCGCTCTGCCTGCTGGCGGCGCTCGGGCGCTGGCTCGGCTGCACCGTCCGGGCGCGCCGGATCGCCGTGGGCTGGAAGCGGGCGGGCGTCGTCTTCCTGCCCGGGTCCGAGGGACTTGTCGAATATGGCGGCGCGGTCCACGATCCGGCGCCGCCGCCGGAGCGCGGGGACGGATAGAACGGAACGGGGGAGAGGGGGCATGGCAAGGCTTGTAGGCAAGGTCGCGGTCATCACGGGAGCGACCGGGGGCATCGGCGCGGCGGCCTCGCGGCTGTTCGCGGCCGAAGGCGCGGACCTCATGCTGGTCGATATGGACGCGGGGCCGCTGGAGGCGCTGGCCGGCGAGACCGGCGCGGCCTGGCATGCGGGCGACGTGTCCGAGCCGGAGGCGAACGAGGCCATCGCAGCCGCGACCGCAGAGCGCTTCGGCGGCATCGACATCGGCCTGCTGAATGCCGGCATAGAAGGCGCGCTCGCGCCCATCGGCGACTATACGGTGGAGATGTTCGACCGCGTCATGGCGGTCAATGCGCGCGGGGTCTGGCTCGGCCTCAAGGCGCTGATGCCGCATCTGGAGCGGCGCGGCGGCGGCTCGCTGGTGCTGACCTCCTCGACGGCGGGCATCCGCGCCGTCCCGGACATGTCCGCCTACACCGCCTCCAAGCATGCCGTGATCGGGCTCATGCGCTCGGCCGCCATCGAAGGCTCGGCGTCGAACATCCGCGTCAACACGGTCAATCCCTCGCCCATCGACACGCGCATGATCCAGAGCCTCGAGGTCATGCACGGCGTCCAGCGCGGCGGCGCGAACCAGCCGCTCGCCGGCGCGACGCCGCTCAGGCGCTACGGCGAGCCGGAGGAGGTGGCGCGGCTGATGCTGTTCCTCGCCAGCGACGAGTCCAGCTTCTGCACCGGCGGCGTCTATATGGTCGATGGCGGCGTCTCCGCCGGCAGGCTGTAG
>JAJEIH010000058.1 GCA_022827685.1 Alphaproteobacteria bacterium | reverse complement strand
GGCGCGGGGACTCGAGGCGGGCGATCTCGCGGGCGAAGGGCTCCGGGACGAGGCGGTCGCGGAAGCGGCGAGCGTGGTCGCCGCCGACGCGGGCGTTCGCGCGGCGCTGCTCGACTTCCAGCGCGCATTCGCCGCCGCCCCGCCGAATGCCGCCCCGGGGGCGGTGCTCGACGGGCGGGACATCGGCACCATGGTCTGCCCGGACGCGGAGGTGAAGCTCTTTCTCGACGCCAGCCCGGAAGTGCGCGCCCGGCGGCGCGTTCGCGAGTTGCGGGAGCGGGGCTCAAACGCTATATACGCGGCAGTTTTGCGTGATATGGAAACGCGCGACGCTCGGGATCGGGATCGCGCGGTGGCGCCGCTGGCGCCCGCCGAAGACGCTTTCGTGATCGACACCTCGACCATGAATGCGGACGAGGTGTTCCGGGAGGCGCTGGCGCACTTCGACGCGCAGACGACGTCCCGAAAGTAGTGCCGCCCGGAAGACTGCCGCGCGCAGTTTCCGGACGGGGCCGGTTTTGGGCCGGGAAGGGTTTGAACAGAGGCCGAAGAGGCAGGAACGCCCATGTCGAACGAAGCAGCCGCCGAACCGCAGGCGGCGGACGCGTCCCCCGAAGCGATCGCGGGAGAGAATTTCGCAAGCATGCTCGAAGAGAGCTTTGCGGTGCGCGAGCCCACCGAGGGGTCGGTGGTCAAGGGAATCGTGATCAGTATCGAGAACGACTCGGCGCTCGTCGATGTCGGGCTCAAATCGGAGGGGCGGGTCGCGCTCAAGGAGTTCGCGGCGCCCGGCCGCGAGCCCGAGCTGAAGGTGGGCGACTCGGTCGATGTCTATCTGGAGCGCATGGAGGACCGCAACGGCGAGGCGGTCCTGTCGCGCGAGCGGGCGCGGCGCGAAGAGGCGTGGACCCTGCTCGAGAAGGCTTTCGGCGACGGAGAACGGGTCAGCGGCACGATCTTCGGCCGGGTCAAGGGCGGTTTCACGGTCGACCTCTCCGGCGCGGTGGCGTTCCTCCCGGGCAGCCAGGTCGACGTGCGTCCGGTGCGCGACGTTTCCCCGCTGATGGGAACGCCGCAGCCGTTCCAGATCCTCAAGATGGACCGCCGCCGCGGCAATATCGTCGTCTCGCGCCGCGCGGTGCTCGAGGAATCCCGCGCCGAGGCGCGCAACGAGCTTCTCGCCAATCTCAAGGAACGCCAGATCCTAGAAGGGATCGTCAAGAACATCACCGATTACGGCGCGTTCGTCGATCTCGGCGGGGTCGACGGGCTGCTGCACGTCACCGACATCGCGTGGCGCCGGATCAACCACCCGAGCGATGCGCTCAGCATCGGGCAGACCGTCAAGGTCCAGGTCATCCGGTACAACCCCGAGACCCAGCGCATCTCGCTCGGCATGAAGCAGCTCGAAGCCGACCCGTGGGACGGCGTGGAGCACAAGTACCCGGTGGGCGTGAAGTTCACCGGCCGGGTCAGCAACATCACCGACTACGGCGCCTTCGTCGAGCTGGAGCCGGGCGTCGAGGGCCTTGTCCATGTCTCGGAGATGAGCTGGACCCAGAAGAACGTCCATCCCGGCAAGATCGTCTCCACCAGCCAGGAAGTGGATGTGCGCATTCTCGACCTGGACCTCGAGAAGCGCCGCATCTCGCTCGGGATCAAACAGACCCAGGCCAATCCCTGGGAGAATTTCCTGGAGCAGTTCCCGCTCGACAGCACGGTCGAGGGCGAGGTCAAGAACATCACCGAATTCGGCCTGTTCGTGGGCCTTCCGGGCGACATCGACGGCATGGTCCATCTCTCCGACCTCGCCTGGGGCCGGCAGGGCGACGACGCGGTGCAGGACTTCTCCAGAGGCGACACGGTCCAGGCAAAGGTGCTGGATGTGGACGTCGAGAAGGAGCGCATCAGCCTCGGCATCAAGCAGCTCACCGAGGACCCGTTCGAGAGCGCGACGCGCGGCGGCGCGCGCAGCGGCGCCCTGCGCCGCGGCTCGGTGATGACCGTGACGGTGGCGGCCGTGCTCGACAACGCCCTCGAAGTGACGCTGCCGGGCGAACTCACCGGCGTCATCCGGCGCAGCGAACTCGGCCGGGACCGCTCGGAGCAGCGCCCGGACCGTTTCGCCGTAGGCGAGCGCCTCGATGCCAAGATCACTCAGGTGGACAAGGCCGGTCGGCGTATTCAGCTTTCGATCAAGGCGCTGGAAATCGACGAGGAACGCTCGGCGATGGAACAGTTCGGCTCTTCCGACAGTGGCGCGAGCCTTGGCGACATTCTGGGCGCGGCGCTCCGCGACAGGGCTCAGCGGGAAGAGGAAGAGAACGACAACCCGGACAGCTAGCCGGGGCGGCGGAGGACAGTGGCCGCGCTTGCACCGATTCGCCATGCGCGGCTGAAGCGCCAGCTTCGGCTTTGGCGGTTCGGCGCCTTGTTCGCGGCGGCGGCGGCGCTGGCGGCGGTGCTGTATTCGGCGGCGGGACCGTTCGCCGATGGCGGCGACCATGTGGCGCGGGTTCATGTCGAGGGCTTCATTCGCGACGACCGCGCGCTCCGGCGCCGGCTCGACGAAATCGCAGCGGACGACCGCGCCCGGGCGCTTCTGGTCGTTATCGACAGTACGGGGGGCGCCGCAGCCGCGGCCGAAGCCCTGTATTCCGCGCTGAGGAGGGTCGGCGCAGCCAAGCCCGTCGCCGCCGTCATGGGTGCGACGGGCGCCTCTGGCGCCTACCTGGCCGCTGTCGGCGCGGACCGGATCTTCGTGCGAAAAACCACGATCACCGGATCGATAGGCGTCATTCTGCAGGCGCCCCAGGTCGTCGGGCTCATGGAAAAGCTCGGCATTGACGTGGATGTCGTGCGCAGCGGGCCGTTGAAGACGGTGCCAAATCCGGTGGAACGGTTGACGCCCGCAGGCCGCAGCGCCGCCCAGGCGCTCGTGGACGAAATCTACGCCCTGTTCGTCGATACGGTGGTCGAGCGCCGCCCGCTCACGCGGCCGGAAGTGCTGGCCCTCGCGGACGGGCGGGTTTTCACCGGGCGGTCGGCCGTCGGGAACGGCCTCGTCGATGCGATTGGCGGTGAAGCCGCGGCGCGCGACTGGCTCGCAGCGGAACATGGCATCGGGCGGGACCTTGCGGCGGTTGACCGGGACCCGGAACGCAATAAGGGCTGGTTGGACCGGATTGCGGGTCGTTTATTCGGAGAAAGCACCGCCGCAGAGAGTCTTTTGCTTGACGGGGTAATGGCGGTTTGGCATCCTGCGCTGCGTTAGTATTTGGGGGCGTCGGGGGATTGTACATGACACGTTCCGAACTCATCAAACGGATCGCGGAACGAAATCCGGAGTTAGCTTACGGCGATGTTGTGAAATTAGTTACTACTTTCTTCGAAGAAATCTCCGAAGCGCTAGCGGACGGTAACCGGGTGGAATTAAGGGGATTCGGTGCCTTTTGGACCAAGGAAAGACAGGCGCGCACGGGCCGTAACCCGGCAACCGGCGCGCCCGTATCGGTCGAGGCAAAACTCCTGCCCGCCTTCAAGGCGGGAAAGCGTCTCCGCGAACGCTTGAACGGGGAAGCGGAGTAAAGGCGGATCGGCCGTGGCTTTCATCCGGGCAGCTTCCATTCTGGCGATTGCCCTGGTCGCAGCCCTTTTTGCCGTTGAAAACATGCACGAAGTTGCGATCGGTGTCTTCCCGGTCGGATCGACTGTATCACTCCCTGTTTACCTGATTGTTCTGGTTCCGCTTGCGGTTGGCCTGGTGGCAGGCTGGGCCTTCTCTGGGATAGCGGGCGGCAGGGCGCGCAAACGCCGCCTCCGCCGTCAGGCGATGCGGGCAGGCAGCCGGAAGGAAACGGCTGCGGCGGGCGCCAGCGGCAAGAACCCGGTGCTGCCTGCGGCTCCCTGATGTCCGTACAGGTCAAGATTTGCGGTATCCGGGGCCGGGAGGTTCTGGAAAGCGCCGTGGAAGGCGGAGCCGCGGCGGTGGGTTTTGCCTTCGTTCCGGGCAGCCCGCGGGAACTGTCGCCCGATGAGGCGGCCCGCCTCGCTCCGCATGTGCCCCCCGTCGTGCTCAAGGTCGGGCTGTTTGTGGATGCGGACGACGAGGCAATCGGACAGGCAGCCGAAGCGGCCGGACTCGATGTCCTGCAGTTGCACGGTCGCGAGACCCCGCAGCGCGCTTCGGAAATCCGCGGGCGTTTCGGCCTTGAGGTGTGGAAGGCGCTTCCCGTTTCCGGGCCGGCCGATGTCTCGGCCGCCTTTGCATATGAGGATGCGGTTGACCGCCTGCTGTTCGATTCGCGTCCGCCGGCGGGCGCGCGCCTGCCGGGCGGCAACGCCCTTGCCTTCGACTGGTCGCTGCTTGCCGCGCCCTTGCCGGACCTGTCCTGGCTGCTGTCCGGCGGGCTGACGGCCGACAATCTGGAGGAGGCGGTGCACGCTTCCGGGGCGGGCGCGGTCGATGTGTCCTCCGGCGTGGAACGGAGCCGGGGCGTCAAGGACCCGGCCCTGGTCCGCGCTTTCCTGGAGAAGGCGGCAACGCTTTGATTCCGAAGCCTGCGCGCGTATGGTCCGGCCCGATTGCGCGACCCGGGGAACGAAAGCGATGAGTCCCGATACCGCCGCCAACAGCTACCGTCTGGGGCCCGACGAGCGGGGCCATTTCGGCCTCTATGGCGGCCGGTATGTGGCCGAGACGCTGATGCCGCTCATCCGCGAGGTCGGCGCCGCCTATGAGGAGGCGAAGAACGATCCGGCATTCCACGAGGAGATGGGCCGGTTCCACAAGCACTATACCGGCCGTCCGAGCCCGCTCTATTTCGCCGAACGGCTGACCGCGCATCTGGGCGGCGCGAAGATCTACTTCAAGCGCGACGAGCTGAACCACACGGGTTCGCACAAGATCAACAATTGCCTCGGCCAGATCCTTCTCGCCCGGCGCATGGGCAAGACCCGGATCATCGCGGAAACCGGGGCGGGGCAGCACGGCGTGGCGGCAGCGACGGTCTGCGCCCGGTTCGATCTGCCCTGCACGGTCTATATGGGATCCGTCGATATCGACCGGCAGGCGCCCAACGTCTTCCGCATGCGCCTGCTCGGGGCCGAGGTGAGGGCGGTCGAAAGCGGCTCGCGCACGCTGAAGGATGCGCTCAACGAGGCGCTTCGCGACTGGGTCGCCAACGTCCACGACACCTTTTACATCATCGGCACGGCCGCCGGGCCGGCTCCCTATCCGGAGATGGTGCGGGACTTCCAGTGCGTCATCGGCGACGAGGTGCGCTCGCAGATCGTGGAGGCCGAGGGGCGGTTGCCGGACACGGTGGTCGCCTGCATCGGCGGCGGCTCGAATGCCATAGGGCTTTTCCATCCCTTCCTCGACGAGCCGGATGTGCGCATTGTCGGCGTGGAGGCGGCGGGGCGCGGGCTGGAAAGCGGGGAGCATGCCGCTTCGCTCACCGGCGGCTCGCCGGGCGTGCTGCACGGCAACCGCACCTATCTGCTCCAGAACGAGGACGGCCAGATCGCGGATGCGCATTCGATCTCGGCCGGGCTCGACTACCCCGGAATCGGGCCGGAGCACGCCTGGCTGAAGGATGCGGGGCGCGCGGAGTACATGTCGGCGACGGACGCAGAAGCGCTCGAGGCCTTCCAGCTCTGCGCCCGGCTGGAGGGCATCATTCCCGCGCTGGAGCCGGCGCACGCGCTCGCCTGGGTGGTCCGCGCTGCGCCGGACCTGCCGCGCGACCATATCCTGGTGATGAACATGTGCGGACGCGGCGACAAGGATGTCTTCAGCGTCGGCGAAGCGCTGAGGATCGACCTGTGAGCCGGATCGCGGCGCGCTTCGAGGCCCTGCGGAAGGCGGACCGTGCGGCCTTTATGCCCTTTGTCAGCGGCGGCGACCCGGACTTCGACACCAGCCTCGCCATTCTGCGAGGCCTGGCGAAAGCGGGCGCGGACCTGTTTGAGATCGGCGTTTCGTTCACGGACCCGATGGCGGACGGGCCGACCGTTCAGGCGGGCGGCGCGCGGGCTCTTGCAGCGGGAATGACAACGAAGCGCGTCCTCGACCTCGTGCGGGCCTTCCGGGCGGAGGACGACGAGATGCCCATTGTCCTCATGGGCTATTTCAATCCGATATACCGCTATGGCGTGGAGCGCTTTGCGGCCGATGCGAAGGCGGCGGGCGTGGACGGGCTGATTACCGTCGATCTGCCGCCCGAGGAAGAGGACGAGTTGCGCGGCCCTGTCGAGAGCGCGGGCCTCGACATCGTCCGCCTTGTCGCGCCCACGACCGACGAGAAGCGGTTGCCCGTCGTGCTCGAACGCGCCAGCGGCTTCGTCTATTACGTCTCGATTGCGGGCATCACCGGCACGCGCTCGCCCACCATGGCGGATGTGGAGTTCGCCGTCGGCCGGCTGCGCCGCTTCACCGACCTGCCGGTCGCGGTCGGCTTCGGCATCAACACTGCGGAGCAGGCCGGCGCCGTCGCCCGCGTCGCGGACGGCGCCGTCGTCGGATCGGCCCTTGTCCGCGAGATCGGCGCGGGCGGCCCGGACATGCTGGAGCGTGTGGGCGCGCTCGCCCGCGAGCTTGCCGGCGGCGTTGCGGGAGCGCGCGCGTGAACTGGCTTACCGAATTCGTCCGGCCGCGCCTGCGCAGCCTCGTCCGCAAGACGGATGTGCCGGAGAACCTCTGGCTGCAATGCGACAATTGCGGCCAGATGATCTTCCACCGGGAGCTGCGCGAGCGGATCAATGTCTGCCCGCATTGCGACCACCATATGCGTCTCGACGCGGCGGAACGCCTCGCGATGCTGTTCGACCACGGCATCTACGAGACCATCGAGCTGCCCGACGCGCCGGTCGATCCGCTGAAGTTCCGCGACCGGCGGCGCTATACCGACCGGCTACGGGATGCCCAGGCGACGCTGAAGACCAAGGACGCCATGCGCGTGGCGCACGGCACCATAGACGGCCAGCCGGCGGTGGCCGCCCTGCTTGATTTCGCCTTCATGGGCGGGTCGATGGGGATTGCCGTGGGCGAGGCCTTCCTGGCGGCGGCGCGGCTCGCGGTGGTGCAGCGGGCCGCGCTGATCGCGGTCACGGCCTCGGGCGGCGCCCGGATGCAGGAAGGCATATTGTCGCTCATGCAGATGCCGCGCACGACGATCGCGGTCTCGGAGGTCAAGGAAGCGGGGCTGCCCTACATCGTGCTGCTGACCGACCCGACTACGGGCGGCGTCTCGGCCTCCTTCGCCATGCTCGGGGACGTCGCCATTGCGGAGCCGGGCGCGGCGATCGGTTTTGCCGGGCAGAGGGTCATCCAGCAGACGATCCGCGAGACCCTGCCGGAGAACTTCCAGCGCGCGGAATATCTGCACGACCACGGCATCATCGACATGGTGGTGCACCGGCGGGAACTGCAAAGCACGATCGGCAGCCTGCTTTCCATGCTGATGCAGCCGAAACCGCCGCCGGACGAGGCCGACGGCGCGGCCATGCTGCCCAATCCGGAGATCGTCGAGACCGCACCGGCGAACGATTCCGACGGGGCAGGCGGGGAGCGGATAGAGGGTTGAGCGCGCTCGACCCGGTGCTGGCGCGGCTGACGGCGCTGCATCCGAAACTGATCGACCTCAAACTCGACCGGGTGCAACGGCTCCTGGAGCGGCTGGGGAACCCCGAGCGCCGGCTCCCGCCCGTCATCCATGTCGCCGGCACCAACGGCAAGGGTTCGACCGTCGCGTTCATGCGCGCCATGCTCGAAGCTGCGGGCCGGCGCGTCCATGCCTATACCTCGCCGCATCTGGTGCGGTTCAACGAGCGCATCGTCGTGGCCGGGGAGATGCTTCCCGACGGCGAGCTCCTGACGCTGCTGGAGGAGTGCGAGCGGGCGAACGGGGGCCGGCCGATCACCTTCTTCGAGATCACTACGGCGGCGGCGTTCCTCGCCTTCTCCCGCGCGCCCGCCGATGTCCTGCTGCTGGAAGTCGGGCTCGGAGGCCGGCTCGACACCACCAACGTCGTCGAACGCCCTGCGATAACAGCGATAACACCGGTCGCCCGCGACCACACGCAGTTCCTCGGCGAGACGCTGGCGGAGATCGCCGCCGAGAAGGCCGGCATCATAAAGCCCGGCGTCCCGCTGGCGCTCGCCCCCCAGGAAGCGGAGGCAAAGGCCGTCATTCTGGCGAAGGCGGCGGAAGCGGGTGCGTCCGTCCATGACGACTGGCGGGTGTCGGAAGGCGTGTATCACGGACGCCGGCTGACGCTTGCCCTTCCGCGGCTCGGCCTCGCGGGGGCGCACCAGGCGGGCAATGCCGGACTTGCGCTCGCCTGCCTGGAAGGCTTCGGGCTGCCCGAGGAGGCAATGGTCCACGGCCTCGAAACCGCGCACTGGCCGGCCCGGCTCCAGCGGCTCTCCGAGGCGCCCGAAATCTGGCTCGACGGCGGACATAACCCGGCGGCGGGGCAGGTGCTGGCCGAGTGGCTGGCGGGGCGGGCGGAGCGCTTCGACCTTGTCGTCGGCATGCTGGATACCAAGGACCGCGACCGCTTCCTTGCCGCGCTGGCCCCGCATGTCGAGCGGACGGTGGCGGTGCCCGTGCCCGGCAGCGCGGCTTCCGTCCCTGCCGAAGCGCTGGCGGAAACGGCGCGCGCCGCCGGCATGGAAGCGGCGGCGGCGCGCGATGTGGAGGCGGCCCTCAACCGCCTCGGCGGCGTCAGGCCGGTGCTGATCGCCGGCTCGCTCTACCTCGCCGGTGCGGTGCTCGCCGAACGTTCAGACGACTGAGTCGAGCCACTGCTTGAGCGCGCTTTTGGGCATGGCGCCGACGCGCTGGGCGACCATCTCGCCGTCGCGGAACACCATGAGGGTCGGGATGCCGCGCACGCCGAGTTCGCCGGGGGTCTTCGGGTTGTCGTCGATATCGAGCTTCACGACGTCGAGCCGCTCCTCCATCTCGGACGCGATGTCCTCTAGGAAGGGAGCGATCTGCTTGCAGGGGCCGCACCACTCGGCCCAGAAATCGACCACGACGGGCTTGGCCGCCTGCCTTACGTCCTCATCGAAATCAGCGTCCGTCGTGTGCCGCGTGGCCATTCCCGTCCCTCCCGAGAAGTCATCCGCCTTTCGCCTTCAAGTGGCCGCAAAGCGCCGGGCCGTCAAGGCATATGTGGCGCAAGACAGCTTTCGGGAACCGGCATCAGCAGGGGCGCCTCGGTCCAGAGCAGGGCCGCGCGGACCGGAAGCCCGGGCCGCAACTGCCGCAACAGCGCGACATAGCGAGCCAATTGCCGCAGATAGGCGGCGGGCGCCCCGGCGGGGTCGGGCGGCGGCGCGCGCCCGCTCTTGAAATCGACAATCAGCGTCTCCTCCGGCAGCAGCGCCAGCCGGTCGATGCGCGCGCTCACGATCTCGCCGCCGATTCGGCCGACAAGCGGCGCTTCGGCCCGGCTGCCGGGGCCGAACACGGGGCGGAAGGCGGGGTCGTCGAGCACGGCCATCGCCTCGCGGGCGGCCGCCTCGGCGTCGTCTGCCAGCTCCGGGTCGGCCGCGAGGAACCTGCGGGCCGTTTCGAGACGCTGCCCGGGCGCAACATCCGGCAGCAGTTCCAGCAGCTTGTGGATCGCCCGGCCCCGTCGGAAGCGCCCGCCCGACCCGCCGCGAAGCGGGGAGGCGACGGGGAATGCCTCGTCGCCGCCGCCGCCGGGCGGGGCCGTAACCGGCAGCGAGGGTGCGGGCCGGTGGGCCCAACCGGGCAGGGAAGGGGGTGGTTCCCGATCCACGGCCGGCCGGGCCGTTTCCGACTCCGCTGCATGCTGTTCCATCACCAGAACGGGTTCGTCGAAATCCGGATCCTTTTCCTCCGTCATGCGGTCCTCAAGCCGGTTCTTCACGGCGTGGTACCAGCAGTCCTCGGGCAGGTCCCTACCGCTGTTGTTCCACCCGCAGATCACCAGCCGGTCGGCCGCGCGCGTCATGGCGACATAAAGCAGGCGGCGGCGCTCTTCGTCGTCCGCCTGGCGGTATTCGTCGAGCAGCTCCTTCGAGCGCGGGTCGATGACCTCCTTCGCCTTGGACGGAGGCCAGAGCAACAGGCCCTCATCGCGCAGCAGGTTCGGATCGTGCTGCGCGGTTCTCCTTCCCGTCGTGTCCGGCAGGATGACCACCGGCGCCTCCAGCCCCTTGGCGCCGTGGACCGTGCTCACCCGCACCTCGTCGCGGTCCCGCTGGTCGAGTTGCCGCTTCACCTCCGCCTCGCCGCTCCGGAGCCAATGCAGGAAGCCCTGCAGGCTCGGCGGATGGCGGCGCTCATAGTCGAGCGCGGCGTTCAGGAACTCGTCTGTCGGGTCGTTGGCCTCTTCGCCGAGCCGCGCCGCGATCTTCCGGCGCAGGCCGCCCTCCGCCAGCAGTTCCGCGAAAAACGCATGCACGCCGACATAATCCGCCCTGGCGAGCAGCGCGCCGAGCGCCTCGAAGCAGGGGCCGAACCGCACCTTGTCAGGGTGGTTGCGAAGCGCGGCCCGGAGCGTCCCCTTGCGTTTGTGGGCAAGCTCGAACAGCGCCTCGTCGTCAAAGCCGAACAGCGGCCCCTTGAGAACCGTAGCGAGGGTCAGGTCGTCCTCCGGCAGCAGGACGAAATCGCCGATGGCCGCGAGGTCCATCACGGCAAGCTCGTCCGCAAGCGTCATGCGGTCGATGCCGGCGACGGGCACGCCCGCCTGCTTCAGCGATGCAATGACGCGCGGGATGAAGGCCCGGCCGGAGCGGCGCGGCAGCAGGATCATGATGTCGCCCGCGCGCATGGGCCGGCCGCCGGGCGCCACCGGCTCGCCGCGCTCGATCCAGCCTGCGATGCGCCGGGCCACGCGGTCTGCAAGCGCGGTTTCGGCCCGGTCTTCGGAGAAATAGGCCCGCGGCGGCTCGAACGGGTCTCCCGGCTCGCGCTTTTCCCCCATTTCGAGCGGCCAGATCTCGACGCGCCCGCCCGCTCCGGCGCGGCTTGCCCGATGCCCGGGCGCCGGACCTTCGAGGCCGAGGCCGTGCTCGCCCGCGAACACCGTGTCCACCGCTTCCAGAAGCACGGGCGCGGCGCGGAAGGAGACCTGCAGCGGAACATCTTCCCAGCGCCGGCCGGCCCCCTTCGCCTGCTTTTCGAACTCCTGGCGCATTTCCCCGAATTTCTTCGGCTCCGCGCCCTGGAAGCGGAAGATCGACTGCTTGGGGTCGCCGACGGCGAAGAGCGTGCGCGCCTCCTCGCTCGCCCCTTCGCCGGCGAAGAACTCCTGCGTCAGCGCTTCGACCAGCCCCCATTGCGGAGGGCTGGTGTCCTGCGCCTCGTCGATCAGCACATGGTCGATGCCCCGGTCGAGCTTGTAATGCACCCAGGCGGCGGAGTAGCTGCGCAGGAGGCCGAGCGCGCGTTCGACAAGGTCGTCATAGTCGAGCAGCCCGGCCCGGCCCTTGGACCGCCGGTATTCGCCGTCCACGGCCTCCCCCAGCGCCAGCGCCGCCCTGGAGGCGGCCAGCGTGGCCTCGATCCGGCGGTATTCGCGCAGCGCCTCGATCCGCTCCTGCTCCGCCTCCAGCAGACCCGGCAGGCGTTCGCGGCCGGCGAGCCGCTTCGTGCCGATTTCGTCGCGCGGCAGGCCGTCCGACTTGTAGAAGACCTTGCAGGTCTCCTCGATGTCGTCATCGGAGGGGGCTTCGGTATCGGCCCATCGTTGCAGCCTCCCGGCCTGCTGCTTGTCCGTCACCGACCCGCTTGCCAGAATCGACGCCGCCTCCCGGAGCGCCTTCGTCCCTTTCTTCGTGCGTTCGGGGACCTCGGGCAGGACAAGCCCCGTCTCCAGCGCGGCCAGCGCCCCCGGCCCGAAGGCGCTGCGATTGTCGAGCAATTCGGCGACGAATTTGCGGATATTGGTTTCCGCGAGATTGCCTGCGATTTCGGCAGCAGCCGCGTCGATCCCGTCTCCGCCCCGTTGCAGCACATCGTCGCGGGCTTGCGCCTGCCTCGCCTGCGCATCGCGCTCGTCAGCAAGCTGGAACCAGGGCGAAACGCCGGCTTCGATGGGGAAGCGCCCGAGCAGGCTCTGGCAGAAGGCGTGGATCGTGTCGATTCTGAGTCCGACCGGCGCATCGACGACGCGGGCGAAAAGCCGCCTTGCGCGGTCCCGCATGGAGCCGTCCGGGGCGTCTGCGCCGACCCGGGCGAGGACCAGCGTAAGGTCTTCGTCGGGGGCCGTCGTCCAGCCGGCGAGGTCGCGTTCTATGCGGATGCGCATTTCCGCCGCGGCCGCGCGCGTGTAGGTCAGGCAGAGGATGCGTTCAGGCGGCACGTCCCGAAGCAGCAGCGCCAGCACGCGGTCGGCCAGCACCTTGGTCTTGCCGGAACCCGCATTGGCGTCCACCCAGGCGGACGCCTCCGGGTCGGCCGCGCGGCGCTGCTGCGCCGTTGCCGCCTCGACCGCGGGGTTCAGAGCCGCCTCGACCATTCGTCCTTCCTCGAAAGATGCCGGTAGTCGTTCCAGGTCCCGGCGAATTCCGGCCTCGGCTCCGCGAGATAGGGCATAGCCTTGTCGTCGAAGGCGGCAACGAAGCGCCGAAGGCCTTCATCCGTCGCCTCGACCAGCGCGCCGGCATTGTAGGGCGCGCGCTGCCGGCCCTCGGCGGCTTCTGCCGTCGCGATCACGGTCGGCGCGGGCCGGTCGGACCTGCCGCCGCCGGTGCGCCAGTATTCGAGCGCAGCGGCGTCGTCCGCAGGACAATCGGGAAAGCCGCCGGCTGCGGCGATCATGGCTTCGATGGGCAACTGCCGCGCCGTTCCCGTGACGACATCCTTCGCCGCGGGCGGGTTGCCGGACTTGTAGTCGACGATGACAAGCCCGCCCTCGGCCCGCAATTCCACCCGGTCCGCGCGGGCCGTGAGGTCGAAGGGGCCCGCCGGGGCCTCGAAACGCATCCCGCCTGCAATCTCGGTCAGGATGCGTTCGATGCGGGGACGGCGCCGGGTCTCGATCGCCCAGATGTTCCGCGCCGCGCGTTCGAACCGCCGGTTCCAGAACATGTCCGCCAGGGGACGGTCCCGGAACGGGGCGAACGCCTCTTCGCCGATGGCAAGCAGGCGGTCCCAGGCCTCGTCCGGCAGGTCCGGGCCCGGATAGTCGCGCATGAAGCGCTCCAGCGCCTCGTGGATCGTCGAGCCGAACTCGCGCGCTTCCGGCGCGGCGTCGATGGGGTCGAGGAGGCTGAGGCCCAGAATGTGCCGGGCATAGATGCTGTAGGGGTCCTGGAGCCAGGTCACGACGCGGGTGGCGGAGAGCTTGCGCGGGCGCGCGGCCACGGGCGGGCGGGGCCTTGGCGGCTCGGCGGGCCGCACGCTTTCGGGCCGGTCCAGTTCCGCCTGCCAGGCGGCCCAGCGCCGGTCCTCGAGATCGCGTCCGAGCGCCCGGGCCACGGTTTCGAGGCGCTGCAGCCAGGGCGACGGCACGGTCGGGTCCGTGCCCACCCGCTCGGAGCGCGTCAGGACGACCTCGCCGGAATTGAGGGCCTGGGCGAAATCATGCGCCGCGAGGCCCTGCCGGGTTTCCGCCGGCGGCAGCCCGAATTGCATGCGCATCTCGCGGCTCATCCACGGGTCGGGCGCGGGTTCGGCCGGCCACGCGCCCTGGTTCAGCCCGGCGAGCACCAGCCGGTCGGCGCGCTGCAGCCTCGCCTCCAGCGGCCCCAGAATGGCGAGGCCCGGATGGCGCGGGCGCGGGATGCGCACCGTCTGCCCGGCGGCGAGCTCGTCGAAGAGCGCGGCATAGTCGGCGGGGTGGATGGGCCGCCAGGTCCCGGCCGCTTCGTCGAGTTCCGCCAGGAGCTCCGCCGCCGCTTCCCCGTCCGCACCGCGCCAGAGGCGGGCTTCGCCGGCGAGGTTCTCCGCCGTCTCGACATGGGCGGCCAGCATGTCCGCAAGCGGCGCCGCCTGCTGTTGGTGGAGCGCCCGCAGCGGCCCGAAGGCGCAGGCGACCCGGCGGGCCGTCTTGCCGACACGCTTGTCCTTCGCCCTTCCCGCCGCCTGCAGAAGTCCGTCCAGCCCGTTGCCGGGGCGGGGGCCGCGCAGCAGCGCGCGTTCCAGCCGGCGGACCGCCCTACGAAATCGCGCGGGCTCCATGCCGCAGGCCGCAAGCGGGTGCTTGAGCGCGGCGAGCAGCTGGGCGGGCGCGAAGTCGGCCGCCGCGGCATGGGCGACAAGGCGCAGGAAGGCGCCGGCGGGCGTCCTGCCGAGCGGCTGGCCGGCGCTGTCGTCCGCCAGCAGGCCCCAGCGGCCGAGCTCCACCGAGACCCGCCGGGCGAGGTTGCGGTCGGGCGTCACGAGGGCGGCGCTCCGGCCGCTCTCCACCGCCTCGCGCAGCATGAGGGCGATGGCGCCCGCCTCTGCGGCCGGATTGGCGAAGCGGGCGACCGCCAGCCCCTCCGCGCCGTTGCCGAGCTCCGGCGGAAGGCTCCGCCAGGCTTCGGTCGTCGCCGCCGGCCGCATGGTCTCGGCCACCAGCCGGCTGCGGGGCGAAGGGCGCGCTTCCGGCCAGTCCGGCACGGCGCCGCGCTCGACGCCAAGCGTTGCCAGCAGCTGTTTCAGCGCCCATTGCGGATGCCCTTCCTCCACCGCCTCCCAGCCCCTGTCGTCGAGATGGCGGTCGAGCCCCGGCAGCACGACAAGCCCGCGCGGCAGACCGGCGATGCAGGCCAGCAGGTCGGCCGTTGCCGGCATGATGCCGGTGGAGCCGGCGGCGATGACGCGCCCCTCGGGCGGCGACCTCCGCCAGAGGGCGATCTGGGCCTTGTAGAGCCGGTTGCGCCGGTCGATGGGGTCGAGCCGTCCTTCATCCTCCAGAATCGCCGGCCAGTGGCTCGTGACGATGGAGAGGAAGTCCAGGGTCTCCTGCCAGTGCTCCGCGAATTCTTCCGCCACCAGGGTGTCGAGGCGGCCGAAGTCCAGCCGGTTGAACTGCGCCTCGTCGATCAGCCGGGCGAGTGCGCCGGCGAGTTGGAGCGCCCGGTCCGGCGGGATGCGCGGGTCGCGCTGCATGACGAGCCGGGCGAGCAGCAGGCGGCGGCCGAGCGCGGGGATGGCGGGCTTGAGGCTGAGACCGTCCGCGAGCCCCGGTTCCGCTTCGGCGCGAATGGCGATTTCGTCCGCGTCGAGCTCGCCGAGGGAGAGGATGCGCGGCAGCAGCAGCGTGCCGCCGTCCGCCGCCTCAGCGAACGCCTCGACCAGCGCGCGCCCGGCCCGGTGCGTCGGCAGGAGCACGATGTCGTCGGCGAGCGTCGGGCTTTCGATGAGCGCGCCGGCCAGCGTCTCCAGAAAGGGCGCGCCCGCGGGGATGGAAACGATGTTCATGGGCTTGCCAGCATGGCTTCGGCATGGGCGAGGCGTTCCGGCGTGCCGGCGTCCAGCCACGCGCCCTCGCAGACGAGGCCGAAGAGCCGGCCCTCCGCTTCCGCCCTGTCATAGGCGCGCGTCAGCGGCCACGCGCCGGGCGGCGGGTCGTCGAACAGGCCGGGGACGAGGATTTGCGCGCCGGTGAACAGGAAGGGCGCGGTCTCCGGGTCCCGCCGCCGGCAGACCCGCCCGTCCGACGCGAGGTGGAAATCGCCTGGTCCCTCGTAATGCACGGCCCGCGCCGTCGGGTAGAGCAGCAGCAGCGCATCCATCCGGCGGCGGTCGAAGCCGGCCGCGAGCCTGCCCAGCCAGTCCGCGCCGTCCGGCCCCCAGACGAGGTCCGAGTTGAGGACGAAAAAGGGTTCGCTGCCGAGAAGCGCCAGCGCATGGGCGACGCCGCCGCCCGTTTCCAGCCGTTTCCTCTCGCGGGAGATCAGGATGTCCGGCTGACCCCGCCCGGCGAGATGGGCCTCGATCTCCTCCGCGCGGTGGTGGGTGTTGACCACGGCGCGCACAATCCCGGCTTCGGAAAGCATGTCGAGCGCGCGGTCGATCAGCGCCCGGCCGCCGACGCGCCGGAGCGGCTTCGGCGGGCCGCCGCCGAGGCGCGAGCCGAGCCCCGCGGCCAGCACCATGGCGGTATACGGCCGCGTCCCTGTCATTCGGCCGCCGGGATGCGGAGGTCGGCCGCGACATGGCGGCGGAGCCACGCCGCCAGCGGCTCCAGCGCCGGGTGGGCGAGACTGCGCTCCAGCATCCGCCTGAGCCGGGGCAGGTGGCGCATGTAGCCGGGCTTGCCGTCGCGCCGGGCGAGCCGCATGAAGGTGCCGAGCACGCGGATATGCCGCTGCGCGCCGAGAACGGCGATATCGCGCTCCAGGTCCCGGGTGTCGGGAAAGGCGGCGCGGTAGCGGGCGAGCACCGCCCTGCGCACGGCCTCACCGACATCGCGCCGGGCGTCCTCGATCAGCGAGGCGAGGTCATAGGCCGGAGGCCCGCCGACGGCGTCCTGGAAGTCCAGCAGGCCGCAGGCCGCCGTACCGCGCCTTCCGTCCAGCCGCATCAGGTTGTCCACATGGTAGTCGCGCAGCATCAGCGTTTCCGGTCCTGCCATCACGGGCGCCAGCACCTCCCGCATCGCTGCGCGAAAACCCTCCCGGTCACCGGTCGCCGGCAGGTACCAGTCCAGGAACAGTTCGGCGCCTTCCAGGAACCTGTCGATACCGAACGAGGAAAACCCCGATGCCGCGCCGGGTTGGCGTTGCAGCGCGATCAGCGCGTCTGCTGCAAGCAGGTAAAGGTCTGCCTCGCTCTCACCGCGTTCCAGCAGCCGGGTGAAGGTGTCGTCGCCGAAATCCTCCAGCAGCAGCAGCCCGTGCGCCTCATCGGCCCCGTAAACCTCCGGCGCGGACAGGCCGAGTTGCCGGAGCCGCGCGGCCACCGCCGTGAAGGGCCGCACATCCTCCTCGGGCGGCGGCGCGTCCATCAGCATGACCGTCTCCCGGCCGCGCCTCAGCCGGACGTAACGGCGGAAGGAGGCATCGCCCGGCAAGGGCTCGCGCCCGGCATCGCCCCAGCCGGTACCGGCAAGAAAGGCCGCGATGGCGGTCTCGCGGCTCAACGGCGGTCCTCGATCCGCACGCGGCGCGCGTCCCCGCAGGCGATCTCGAAGGCGATGTCGAGCCTCCGGCCGGGCAGGAAACCGCCAAGCCGCTCCGGCCATTCGACCAGCGCCACGCCCTCGCCGAGCGCCTGTTCCAGCCCGAGTTCCACCGCCTCCTCCGGCGCGGCGAGCCGGTAGCAGTCGAAATGCCAGACCGGCGGGGCCGGCTGCTCATAGACCTGAACGAGGGTGAAGGTCGGGCTCGGCACCGTCTCGGGCCTGAGCCCGGCGTCCTTTTGGCGGCCCTGGATCAGCGCGCGCGCAAAGGCGGTCTTGCCCGCGCCGATGCTCCCGATCAGCCCCACCGCATCGCCCCGGCGGAGCGACGCCGCAACCTGCCGGGCGAGCCGTCCGGTCGCGGCAAGATCGGGCAGATCGACGGCTTCGGGCAACATGGCGGCGGGACTTGATCGGGCGGGGTGCGGCTTCCATGATAGTGGCCGCTGGGGCGCCCTCCAATCCCGGGGATCTCTATGGAACACGAGACCGATGTGGCGATCGTCGGTGCGGGGCCGGTCGGCCTGTTCGCCGTGTTCGAACTCGGCATGCTCCGGATCCGCGCGCATGTGGTAGACTCGCTGGAGGCGATCGGCGGGCAATGCACGGCGCTCTATCCCGAAAAGCCGATCTACGACATTCCCGGTTTCCCGAGGGTCGATGCCGGTGACCTGGTGGCGAGGCTGGAGGAGCAGGCGGCGCCGTTCGCGCCCGTCTATCACCTCGACCAGCGGGTCGAGGCCCTGACGCCTCTGGAAGACGGCTGGCTGGTCGAGACCGCGAAAGGCGCCTCGATTCGCTGCAAGGCGGTCATCGTGGCGGCGGGCGTCGGCGCCTTCGGCCCCAACCGCCCGCCGCTCGAAGGGCTGGCGGCCTATGAGGGCAGGAGCGTCTTCTACGCCGTTCGCCGGCGCGAGGATTTCCGGGCCAAGCGGGTGGTGATCGGCGGCGGCGGCGACAGCGCGGTGGACTGGGCGCTCTCGCTCGCAGACGTCGCGGCCTCGGTCGCGGTCGTCCACCGGCGGCCGAAATTCCGCGCGGCGCCGGAGAGCGTCGCGCGCATGAAGGCGCTCGAGGCGGACGGGAAGCTGGAATGCGTCATCCCCTACCATCTCGACGGGCTGGAGGGCGAGGACGGCCGGCTGGAGGCGGTCCGGGTCAGGACGCTGAAGGGCGAGACGCGCCGGCTCGAAGCCGATGTGCTGCTGCCCTTCTACGGGCTCGCAATGAATCTCGGCCCCATCGCGGAGTGGGGCCTCGGGCTCGACCGCAACCACATCGCCATCGACCCCTCGACCTCGATGACGGACCGCGACGGCATCTACGCCATAGGCGACATCGCGACCTACAGGGGCAAGCTGAAGCTCATCCTGACCGGCTTTGCCGAGGCCGCGGCGGCGGCGCACGACATCCATCCCCGCGTCTTTCCGGACGAGATGCTGCACTGGGAATATTCGACGACGAAAGGCATACCCGAGCCATGACCGACCTGTCCCCGCCATGCCGAAAGGGCGCCGACCGTTGATCCCGACCTATACACTGCCCGGTGTGCTGACCATGCTGGGGCCCTCCGGCCCGGTGAGGCCGCTCGTGCTCGACTCGCCCCATAGCGGCACCGATTACCCCGCCGATTTCGATGCGGCGGTGGACCGGACCACTCTGCTCGACGCCGTGGACACGGCGGTGGACGAGCTGTTCGGCGACGGGCCGAGGCTGGGCGCGGCGCTGCTCAAGGCGCATTTCCCGCGCACCTATATCGACCCGAACCGTGCCGTGGACGACCTCGACGCGCGCCTTATCGACGGGTGCTGGCCCGATCCGCTCGCGCCGACCGAGAAGACCCGGCGCGGCATCGGCCTGATCCGGCGCACCATAGGCGATGACGACAGGGCGCTCTACGACCGCCGGCTCGGCGTCGAGGAGGTGCAGGCGCGGATCCGCTGCTACCACGCGCCCTATCACCATGCGCTCGGCGGGGCGCTGGACAGGCTGATGGAGCGCTTCGGCGCGGCCTATCACCTGAACTGCCACTCCATGGGCTCGCAGAGCCGCGAGGACATGACCCGGCGGCCGGACATGGTGCTCGGCGACCGCGACGGCACGACCTGCGAGGCGGACTTCACGGCATACGCTGCCGAGGTGCTGGGCGGGCTCGGCTACAAGGTGCGGACCAACCACATCTTCAAGGGCGTGGAGCTCGTCCGCGCCTTCTCGGCCCCGGACGCCGGCCGCCACAGCCTCCAGATCGAGATCAACAAGGCGCTTTATATCGACGAGGCCACCCGCCGCCCGCGCCCGGACTTCGCAACGGTCCAGGCCGATCTCGCGCAGCTGATCGACCGCCTTGCCGCCTTCGCCGAGGAGCGCGCCAACGATGCAGGGAGGGACGTCGCATGAAGACCCATGCAGAGGTCGTCGTTATCGGCGGCGGGGTGATCGGCGCTTCGGTGCTGTACCACCTGACGAAGCGCGGCTGGAAGGATGTCGTGCTGGTCGAGCGCGACGAGCTCACCTCCGGGTCGAGCTGGCATGCCGCCGGCGGCATGCACACCATCAACGGCGACCCGCATATCGCGAAGCTCCAGAAATACACCATCGACCTCTACCCGGAGATCGAAACCGCATCGGGCCAGTCGGCGGGGCTGCATGTGACGGGCGGCTACCTGCTGGCCGGCACGCCGGAGCGCATGGAGTGGCTCAAGCTGACGCATGCGCGCGGGCGCTATCTCGGGCTCGATACCGAAATCGTCTCCGCCGAGGAGGCGCACAGGCACATGCCGCTGCTCGACCCCCGGCATTTCGTGGGGGCGCTCTGGAACGCCGACGACGGCCATGTGGACCCTTCCGGCACGACCCATGCCTATGCCGCGGCGGCCCGCAGGCAGGGAGCCGAGATTTACCGCTTCACCAGGGTCGAGGCGCTTGCGCCGCTTCCCGGCGGCGAGTGGCTGGTGACGACGGACAAGGGGGAAATCAGGGCCGCGCACGTTGTCAATGCGGGCGGGCTCTGGGCGCGCGAGGTCGGGCGCATGGTCGGCCTCGAACTGCCGATCCTCGCCATGGAGCACATGTATCTCATCACCGACGACATGCCGGAAGTGGAGGCATACAACCGCGAGACGGGCGGCGAGATGCTGCATGTCGTGGACTTCGAGGGCGAAATCTACCTGCGCCAGGAAGGCCGCGGCATGCTGATGGGGACCTATGAGAAGGCGTGCAGGCCCTGGTCTCCGGTCAGCACGCCCTGGGATTTCGGCCACGAGCTGCTGCAGCCGGACCTCGACCGTATCGCACCCTCGCTGGAAGTCGGGTTCGAGCATTTCCCGGCCTTTCAGGAGGCCGGCATCAAGCGGGTCATCAACGGTCCCTTCAGCTTCGCGCCGGACGGCAACCCGCTCGTCGGGCCGGTGCGCGGCCTGCCGGGCTTCTGGTGCGCCTGCGCGGTGATGGCGGGCTTCAGCCAGGGCGGCGGCGTCGGCCTCGCGCTCGCCAACTGGATCGTGGACGGCGACCCCGGTTTCGACATTCACGCCATGGATGTCGCCCGCTACGGCGCCTGGGCGACGCCCGCCTATACCGACGCCAAGGTCCGCGAGAACTATTCCCGGCGCTTCTCGATCCGCTTCCCGAACGAGGAACTGCCGGCGGCGCGCCCGCTCCGCACCACGCCGGTCCATGACCGGATGGCGGGTATGGGCGCGGTGTTCGGCGACGCCTGGGGGCTGGAGCAGCCGCTCTGGTTCGCGCCGCCCGGCGTCGAGGACCGGCTCTCGTTCCGCCGTTCCGCGGACTTCGAGCATGTGGGCGCGGAGTGCCGGGCCGTGCGGGAGGGCGTCGGCGTTGCGGAGACCAGCGGCTTCGCCGCATACGACGTGACGGGGCCGGGCGCGGAAGCCTGGCTCGACCGGGTTCTGGCGAGCCGCCTGCCGCGCGAGGGGCGCATGGGCCTGGCGCCGATGCTGAACGAGGGCGGCAAGCTCATCGGCGATTTCACGCTCGCCAATCTCGGTGGCGGGCTCTGGCGGCTGGTCGGCTCCGGCCCTGC
The DNA here is from genome assembly GCA_022827685.1 of Alphaproteobacteria bacterium. Lineage (GTDB taxonomy): Bacteria > Pseudomonadota > Alphaproteobacteria > Bin95 > Bin95 > Bin95. Next base: position 27,844 of record JAJEIH010000058.1, on the reverse strand, counting down.
CGAGGAGTACCACATGCGCTGGTTCGCCCGGCATCTGCCGGCCGACGGGTCGGTCTCGGTCGCGCCGCTCGGGGCCGGCCTGAACGGGCTCGCGATAGCCGGGCCGAAGGCGCGCGATGTGCTGGCGACGCTTGTCCGCGAGGATGAGGATGTTTCCGCCGGGGCGTTCCGTTTCATGGATGTGCGCCGCATGACGCTCGGCGCCGTGCCGGCTCTGGTCGGCCGGGTCAGCTATACGGGCGGCCTCGGCTACGAGATCTGGGTTGCGCCCGACTACCACCGCCTTCTGCTCGACCTGCTGCTGGAGGCCGGCGCGGCGCACGGCATCCGCCCGTTCGGCAGCCGGGCGCTGAACGGGCTTCGCGTCGAGAAGCACTACGCCTCCTGGACGCGGGAATACCGCCCGCTCTACGGCCCGGTGGAGGCGCGGCTCGACCGCTTCGTCGCCTATGGCAAGCCGGCGGACTTCATCGGCAAGGAGGCGGCGCTGCAGGAGCGGGACTCGGGGGGCGAAGTGCGGCTCTGCTTCTTCTCCGTGGACGCCGACGACGCCGACGCCATGGGCGACGAGCCGGTCTGGCGCGGCGGGGAGGTGGTGGGCGCCATCACCTCCGGCGGCTATGCCCACTGGTCGGGCGTTTCCGTCGCCTGCGGCTATGTGCCGAAGACGCTGGCGGCCGAGGAGGACGGCTGGGAGGTCGAAATCCTCGGCGACCGCCGCCCCGCCCGCCTCCAGCCCCATCCGCTCTTCGACCCGAACGGCGCGGCGATGCGGGGGTGACGGATCCGGGCCGATCATCCGGCCGGCCCGATTGGGACGGGAGTCGTCGCCATGAGCGAGAATGACTTCGAACTGGTCGAGGGAAGTGGCAATGTGTTTCGCGACTTCGGCGATCCCGAAACGGGCCTCAAGCAGGCCAAGGCGATTGTTGCCGCCCGTATTGTTTCGGTGTTGGACGAGCGCCGGCTGACCGTACGAAAAACGGCCGCCTTGACCGGGTTCGCTCCGGCCGATTTCTCGCGCATCCGCAACGCGGATCTCGGGAGATTCACGCTTGACCGGTTGATGAAGATGCTGGCCGCGCTCGACCGCGACCTGCGGATCACGGTCCATGTCGATGCGGGGCGCGAACGCGAGACGGCGATGGCGAATTGAGCCGGCGGTTATGCGCCGAGGGCGCTGGCAGAGGAAGAAAATGACCGGGAGATCGAAATCCTCGGCAACCGCCGCCCGCCAGCTTCTGGCCGGAACCGTTCTTCGATCCTTACGGCGCGGTAATGCGGGAATGACGCTTCGTTGCCGAAGTCTGGCCTCGGGACCGGGACGCGGGCATAGTCGCGGTCAATCGAGCCGGCACGAGATTTGGAGGGACCGATGAAGACGGCGACCGTCATGCGTGGAATGCTTGCCCTGATTGGCGTTTTCGCCCTGATTTCGGCGTCGGCGTCGGCGCAGCATGCGCATGGGATTTCGCCCTATGCGCACGGACAAAGCGCCGAAATCCCGAGCCTTACGGCCGAGGAGATCCGCGAGCTGAGGGAAGGAGACGGCATGGGCCTTGCGCGGGCGGCGGAGCTCAACCGCTTTCCGGGGCCGAGGCACCTTCTCGAACTCAAGGCCGAACTCGGCCTTGCCGACAAGCAACTCCGCCGCATCAAAGCAATTTACGAGAAGATGAAGGCGCAGGCGGTCGCGAAGGGCGAGGCCATCCTGGCGGCGGAGCACCACCTTGCGGACCTGTTCGCGTCGGGCGGACCGACAGCCGCAAACGTGACGCAGGTGTCCGGGCATCTCGGGGTCATGCAGGGGGAATTGAGGGCCATCCACCTGCTTGCGCACATCGAAGTCACCCGCGAACTCACACCGGAGCAGGTCGAGAGCTACCATCGGCTCAGGGGCTACTCGCACTGACGGCGGCAGGACCCTCGGGCAGCGCACCGGCGGAGACTGCTGCATGAACATCGTGCTGGGCGCGATTGCCGACGACTTCACCGGCGCCACGGACCTCGCCGGGACTTGGGTCAAGGAGGGCGTGAAGACGGTGCAGACCGTCGGCGTGCCGGATGCCGGGACCGGCATCGGCGATGCGGAGGCGGTCGTGGTGGCCCTCAAGTCGAGGACCGCGCCGGTGGGCGAGGCGGTGGACCGGTCGCTGGAGGCGCTTCAGTGGCTGCGGGAGGCGGGTGCCCGGCAGATCGTCTTCAAATACTGCTCCACCTTCGATTCCACGGAAAAGGGCAATATCGGCCCCGTGGCCGACGCGCTTGCGGATGCGCTCGGCGCAGAATTCGCACTCGTTTGCCCCGCCTTTCCGACCAATGGGCGCACGATCTACCGGGGCTATCTCCATGTCGGCGACATGCTGCTCGCCGAGTCGCCGATGAAAGACCATCCGCTGACGCCGATGCGGGACTCCAGCCTGGTCCGGCTGATGGCGGCGCAGTCGCAGGGCCGGGTAGGGCTGGTGCCGCTGCAGGTTGTGAGCGCGGGTGTCGAGGCAATCCGGTCCCGCATCTCGGCGCTGAAGGCCGACGGCGTACGATACGGCGTCATCGATGCGGTTGCGGACGCCGACCTGCGCGTGATCGGCGAGGCGGCGGCAGACCACGGGCTGGTCACCGGCGGCTCGGGCATCGGCATGGGCCTGCCGGAGAACTTCCGGAAATCGGGCCTGCTTTCCGCCGGGTCCGGTCCGGCCTTGCCGGAGACGGCGGGCCGGGAGGTCGTGCTGGCGGGCAGTTGCTCGGCCGCCACCAGGGCGCAGATCGCGGCAGTCGACGACATCTGGCCGGCCAGAAAGCTCGATCCGGACGGGCTGGCCGCGGGGCCGGGCGAGGTCGGGGACGCCATAGCCTGGGCGCTCGACCAGCCGGCGGACGCGCCGGTACTGGTCTATGCGTCCGCCGGGCCGGAGGAGGTTTCGGCGGTGCAGGCCCGCTACGGCGTCGAGCGGGCGGGGCGCATGATCGAGTCCGCTTTCGAAAGGATTGCCGCCGCGCTTGCCGAAAACGGCTTCTCCCGGATCGTCGTCGCCGGGGGCGAGACGGCCGGCGCAGTCGTCTCGGCCCTCGGGGCGACGGCCTTGCGCATCGGCCCGGAAATCGCGCCTGGCGTGCCCTGGACGGAAACCGTCGGCGGCAGGCCGCTTGCGCTTGCGCTCAAGTCCGGGAACTTCGGCAGGGAGACGTTTTTCGCCGACGCATTCGGGATGCTGCCGTGAGCGAGGCAAGGCTGCGGGACCGGGTCGCGGACATGGCCAAGTCACTGTTCGACCGGGGCCTGACCTTCGGCTCGACGGGGAATATCAGCGTCCGTCTCGACGATGGCTGGCTGATGACGCCGACCGGCGCCAGCATGGGCAATCTGGACCCTGCACGGATTTCGCGGCTGAACGCCGCCGGAAACCTCGTCTCGGGCGACGCGCCGACGAAGGAAGCCTTCCTGCATATCGCCATGTATGAGTGCCGGCCCAGAGCGGGAGCGGTCGTCCATCTGCACTCGACGCACTCGGTCGCGGTGAGCTGCCTTGAGGATATCGACGAGGCGGATGTGCTGCCGCCGCTCACGGCCTACTATGCCATGCGCGTCGGCAGGCTGCCGCTCGTTCCCTATTTTCCGCCCGGCGACGTCGACCTTGCCAGGGCGGTGCGCGAGATGGCCTCCGACCATCACGCCATGCTGCTGGCCAACCACGGGCCCGTGGTGGCGGGCAAGTCCCTCGCCGACGCCGTCTATGCCACGGAGGAACTGGAAGAGACGGCCAAGCTGTTCCTTGCCCTGCAGGGCATGAGGACCCGACCGCTGACCCCGGAGCAGGTGGCCGAAATCCGCCGCCGCTTCCCATCCGACACCTGAGGGCGAGCGAACTCATGAAATACCGCATCGGCGTCGATGTCGGGGGCACCTTCACGGACCTGATGGTGCTGGATGCCGGGACCGGCGAAGTCCATGCGCTGAAGACCCCGACCACGCCGGCGGACCCCTCCGAGGGGCTGCTCGCCGGCATAGCCGAGGCAAAGGAACGCCTCGGCTTCGAGCCGGGGGAGGTCGGGTTCATCCTGCATGGCACGACCATCGCCACCAATGCCGTGCTGGAGCGCAAGCTGCCGGAAGGCGCGCTGATCGCCAACAGGGGCTTTGCCGATGTGCTGGAGATCGGCCGGCATGTCCGCCGCGAGCCCTACACGCTGAAGCCGACGCCCCAGACGGTGCTGGTGCCCCGAGACAGGCGCTACGGCGTCGAAGGGCGGATGCGTTGGGACGGCAGCGAGGAAGCGCCGCTCGACGAGAGGGCCGTCGCCGGCATTGCGCGCGAGATATCCGAAGCGGGCGTCGGCGCCGTCGCCGTCGCGTTCCTGCATGCCTATCGCGACCCCGCGCATGAGCGCCGCGTGGAGGAAATACTGATCGAGGCCGCGCCCGGTATTCCGGTGTCGCTGTCTTCGGATGTGAGCCCGGAAATTCGCGAGTTCGAGCGGGCTTCGACCACAGTGCTCAACGCCCTGCTCGTGCCGGTGGTGAACGACTATCTGGCGCGGCTGGAAGCACGGCTCCGGGAGGCCAGGCTTTCGGCGCGGCTCTATCTCGTGCAGTCCAACGGAGGGGTGACGACGCCTTCCCAGGCCGCGCGGCTGCCCGTCCGCCTGCTGCTCTCCGGGCCTTCGGGCGGGGCCATGGCGGCGGCGGACCTCTCGGGAACGCTCGGGCGGCCCGACCTCGTGGCGGTCGATATGGGCGGCACCAGCTTCGATGTGTCCGTGGTCCGGGACGGCGAGAGCACGGTTGTGACGGAAGGCGAGATCGACGGCCTGCCGGTGCGCCTGCCGATGGTGGAGATGCGCACCATCGGCGCGGGCGGCGGCTCCATCGCCTCCGTGGCGCCCGGCGGGGCGCTCAGCGTCGGGCCTGCAAGCGCGGGCGCCGATCCGGGACCGGCCGCTTATGGAAGGGGCGGCGTCGAGCCGACCGTCACCGACGCCAATATCGTGCTCGGCCGGCTGGACCCGGACTTCTTCCTCGGCGGCGCGCTGAAGCTCGATGCGGGCCTTGCGCGGGCCGCCGTGGCGGAACGGGTGGCGGGTCCGCTCGGGCTCGGCGTGGAGGCAGCCGCTGAGGGCATTCTCGCCGTCGTCAATGCGCATATGGCGTCCGCCATCAAGCTCAGCCTGTTCGAGAAGGGCGCGGACCCCCGCGACTTCGCCATCGCCGCCTTCGGCGGAGCCGGCGGCCTGCATGCCGCCAGCCTCGCGGAGGAGCTGGAAATAGGGGAGGTGGTGTTCCCGCGGGACCCCGGCACCTTCTCGGCGCGCGGCATACTGACGGCCGACATCGCCCATGACGTGGCGCGCTCGCGCCTGCTGGATGCGGAGGAGAGCGCGCTGCCGGTGCTGGCGCAGCTTGCGGCGCAGCTTGTCGGGGAAGGCCATGCGCTGCTGGCCGCCGACCGCATTGCCGAGGACGCGCGCCAGATCCGCCTCGCGGCCGACATGCGCTATCGCGGCCAGGCTTATGAACTGCTGGTTCCCTGGGGCGACGTGCGGCCCGGCAAGCGGTCCCTTGCCCGCCTCGTCGCCGATTTCCACGACCTGCACCAGGCGCGCTATGCGCATTCCGACCCGGCTGCGCCGGTCGAGATCGTCACCTTGCGCGCGACCGCCAGGGGCCTGCTGCCGAAACCCGCCATACGGCCGCCCGCCGCGACCGGCGCCGGGCCGAAGGGCGACCGGCGCGTCTGGATCGAGGGAGGCTGGCGGCGTCTTCCGGTTTACGACCGCGAGCGCCTGCCGGAGACGGTCGAGGGGCCTGTCATCGTCGAGGAAGCCCATGCGACGCTTCTTGTGCCGGCGGGATGGCGTCTCGCGATGGCGTCCGGAGGTCATCTGGTTGCGCGGCGCGGGGGAGAAGGCGCATGACCGATCTGAGCCCCATCGACATCGAAATCATCCGCAACGCGCTCGTCGCGGCGGCGGAGGACATGAACGTGACCATCTGGCGCACGGCCCGGTCCACGGTCGTTCGCGAGACGCTCGACTACTCGACCGCCGTGTTCGACGCGGAGGGGCGAAATGTCGCGCAATCGGCCCGCATCGCCATCCACCTTAATTCCATGGCGACCTGCCTCGAAGGCATCCTCGCAGGGCCCATTCCGCTGAACGAGTGGCATGAGGGCGATGTCATCGTCACCAACGACCCCTATGCCGGCGGCCAGCACCTGCCCGATGTGCTGACCTTCAAGCCCGTCTGGTTCCGGGGCCGGCGGATCGCGATTACCGGCACGCTCACCCACCACACCGATGTCGGCGGCGGCGCGCCCGGCAGTTACGACGCCAAGGCGCGCGAGATTTACCAGGAGGGGCTGCGGATTCCACCCTGCAAGGCGGTGGAAGCCGGACGGGTCAACGAGGCGCTGCTCGGCGTCTTCTACGCCAATACCCGCGAGCCGGAGAAGGTGCGCGGCGATTTCGAGGCGCAGCTGGCCTCGCTCGATATCGGCGCGGCCGGCGTGTTGCGCCTCGCGGAACGGTTCGGGCCCGAGCGGCTCCAGGCTGCGACCGACCGCATTCTCGACCGGTCGGAAGCCGCGATGCGTGCGGCCATCGCCGGCATTCCGGACGGCGCATACCGCTTCGAGGACTATGTGGACGACGACGGCATCACCGAGGAGCCGCGCCTCATCGCCGCCGAGGTGCGGATCGACGGCGAGACGGCGAAGGTCGATCTCTCCGCTTCGGGCCCGCAGGCGGCGGGGCCGGTCAACTGCACCCTCAACATGTCGAAATCGGCCGTCTATTGCGCCTTCATGTGCGCTGCCGGGCTGGAGGTTCCGGCCAATTCCGGCGCCTACCGGCCGGTCGGGATCACGGCGCGCGAGGGCACGATCTGCAATGCTCTGCCGCCCGCGCCGGTGGCGAACCGCATGGCGACCGCGCACCGCATCGTCACCACCGTTCTGGGCGCGCTCGGCCGGGCGGCGCCGGAGCGCATATCCGCGGCCTATTACGGCGTGAGCTATGTCTATGCGCTGGGGCTCAAGGGGCGGTCCGGGCGGCCGGAGGTCTATTTCGACATCGAGGTCGGCGGCTGGGGCGCGCATCCCGACGCCGACGGCGCCAATGCGCTTTCGGCCTGCCTGCACAATCTCGCCAACACGCCCATCGAAATGGTGGAGAGCCTTTATCCGCTCACCATCACCGAATACGGGCTGGCGCCCGGCAGCGGCGGCGAGGGCAGGCGGCGCGGCGGGCTCGGCCTCCGGCGCGAGTTCCGGCTGGACGCGGAAGAGGGCATGTTTTCCACCAACTACGAGCGCTTCCGGGTTCCGCCCTACGGGCTTGCCGGCGGCGGGGCGGGGGCGCCGGGGCGCTCCGTGCTGACACGCGACGGCGAAGCGATCGAACTAGGGTCCAAGGTCTCGAACCTGCCGGTGCGCCGGGGCGACCGCATCCTGCTGCAGACCTCGGGCGGCGGCGGGCACGGCGCGCCGGAAGACCGCGACCCGCACGATGCCGCCCGCGACAAGCGGCTTGGCTACTGAGACTACCGACGACAAGGGACGGCTAACGGCCATGACACTCGAGACCGACGGATTCCGAATCGAGACCGACCCGGAGAATGAGCGCGCGGACATCGTGCTCGACCGGCCGCCGCTCAATGTCGTGCGGATGGCGCAGCGCCCGCTTCTGCGCGCGGCCTTCGAGGCGTTCGACCGCGACCCGGCGGTGCGCGTGGTCGTGGTCCGGGGGGAGGGCGAGCATTTCACCAGCGGCGGCGACATTCCGGGCTTCATGGAAGCGAACCCCGAGACGGTTTCGCAGCTTCACAAGAACATCGCCGCCGCCGAGCGCTGCTCGAAACCCGTGATCGCCGCCATACGCGGCTTCTGCATGGGCGTGGGCTTCGAACTCGCGCTCGCCTGCGATTTCCGCATCGTGACCGAAACGGCCCGGCTTGCGCTGCCGGAGATCAATCTCGGCATGATTCCGGGCTCCGGCGGCTCGGCCCGGCTGCAGCGCATGATCGGCATTTCGCGCGCCAAGAACGTGGCGATGCGCGCCCGCCGGATCACGGGGCGGGAAGCCTTCGATTGGGGCCTCGCCTGCGAACTGGTCGGGGACGCGGAACTCGAAGCGGCGACGGACGCGCTGGTGAAGGAGTTGCGCCGTTTCTCCCCGCTCGCCCAGCGCACGCTGAAGCAGGTGTTCAACGCCGGCGAGAACGCGCCGCTCGAACAGGCCATGGAGATCGAGGGCCAGGCCTACGGCCGGCTGCGGATGAGCGCCGACTTCGCCGAGGGCGTCGCCTCCTTCACCGAAAAACGCCGCCCGAACTTCAGGGGCGAGTAGAGCGGAGGCGTTTCGGATCGGCCCGATATACGTTCCAATCCGAAACGCTTCTGCGTTGGAAAGCCCTTTACCCGTCGGCTTCGCGGCGTTCTTCTGCGCGGCGCTCAGCAATCAGTTCATCGGCCATGGAGACGCCTTCACGCGCCTCGCCCCGCACCATCCGCTGCAAATGGGCGACGGCCGCTTCGGGTGCAAGTATCCGCAGTTCCCCATCGACCACGCGCGCGGTCATAGAGACCCGTTTTGTCGACAAGCATCGCTGCACGCATGTCGGCCGGGATCACGAGTTTCCCGTCTTCGTCGATGCGCAATCTCTGCCAATCGACATTGCCGGACCGACAGGCTGTCCCATTTCGGATTTCCGCGGCCTTGTCATGCCGCGTCCGCCGTGGGGCGGGTGGCCCGGACTATCAGGCCGCCGCCTTCGACGCCGACTTCCACGCGGTCGCCGTCCTGCACCTCGCCTTCCAGTATCCGCCTGGCGAGGACGTTCTGGAGATGGGTCTGGATCACGCGCTTCAGCGGGCGGGCGCCATAGACCGGGTCGAAGCCCGCCGTCGCCAGCCATTCCACTGCCGCCGGGTCGAGGTCGAGCGCGATGTCGCGGCCGGCCAGCAGCTTGCGCAGGCCCTCGAGCTGGATCGAGACGATCCCGGCCATATGCCCGCGCTCCAGCCTGTGGAAGACGACCATCTCGTCAAGCCGGTTCAGGAACTCCGGCCGGAAATGGCCGCGGACGACGTTCATCACCCGGTCCACCAGCGGCCCGTGCATCGTGGATTCGCTTGCCTCCGCAAACACCTCGCTGCCGAGATTGGAGGTCATGACAAGGATCGTGTTGCGGAAATCCACCGTCCGGCCGTGCCCGTCGGTCAGGCGTCCGTCGTCGAGCACCTGGAGCAGCACGTTGAAGATATCGGGATGCGCCTTCTCCACCTCGTCGAACAGCACGACCTGGTAGGGGCGCCGGCGCACCGACTCGGTCAGCGAGCCGCCTTCCTCATAGCCGACATAGCCGGGCGGCGCGCCGAGCAGGCGGGAGACCGAGTGCTTCTCCATGTATTCCGACATGTCGAGCCGCAGCATCGCCGTGTCGTCGTCGAACAGGAACTCCGCGAGCGCCTTGCAAAGCTCGGTCTTGCCGACGCCGGTCGGCCCGAGGAACAGGAAGGAGCCCACCGGGCGGCTCGGGTCGTGCAGGCCGGCTCGCGCGCGGCGCACCGCCTCCGAGACCGCCTCGATGGCGCGGTCCTGGCCGACAATGCGGGCGTGGAGGCGCTCTTCCATTCCGAGCAGCTTCTCCCGCTCGCCCTCCAGCATTCGCGCGACGGGCACGCCCGTCCAGCGCGAGACGACGCCCGCGACATGCTCGCCGGAGACCTCCTCATCGAGCAGGCGCCCTTCGCGTCCTCCGTCGGTCTCGGCGATGCGCCTCTCCAGGTCGGGAATGACGGCGAAACGCAGTTCGCTCGCGCGCTCCAGTTCTCCGCGCCTCTGGGTTGCCTCCAGCTCCAGCCGGGCCCGCTCCAGTTCCTCCTTCACGCCCTTGGCGCCGTCGATGGCGTCCTTTTCCTGCCGCCATTGCAGGGTGAGCGCGCCGGAACGCTCCTCGAGGCCGGCCAGTTCCTGCTCCAGTTTGTCGAGGCGTCCGCGCGAGGCGTCGTCGGTTTCCTTCTTCAGCGCCTCCCGCTCGATCTTGAGCTGGATGATCCGCCGGTCGAGTTCGTCGATGGCCTCGGGCTTGGAGTCGATCTGCATGCGCAGCCGGCTCGCCGCCTCGTCCACCAGGTCGATGGCCTTGTCGGGCAGGAACCGGTCCGTGATGTAGCGGTTGGACAATGTCGCTGCCGCCACCAGCGCGCCGTCGGTGATGCGCACGCCGTGATGGACCTCGTATTTCTCCTTCAGCCCGCGCAGGATCGAGATCGTGTCCTCCACGTCGGGCTCGCCGACGAACACCGGCTGGAAGCGCCGCGCGAGCGCGGCGTCCTTCTCGATATGCTGACGGTATTCGTCGAGCGTGGTCGCGCCGATGCAGTGCAGCTCGCCGCGCGAGAGCGCGGGCTTGAGCATGTTCGAGGCGTCCATCGCGCCGTCGGCCTTGCCGGCGCCGACCAGCGTGTGCAGCTCGTCGATGAAGACCACGATCTCGCCCTCGGCCGCCTTGATTTCCGCCAGCACGGCCTTCAGCCGCTCCTCGAACTCGCCGCGGTATTTCGCTCCGGCGATCATGGCGCCGAGGTCGAGCGCGATCAGCCGCTTGTCCCGCAGGCCTTCGGGCGTGTCGCCATTGACGATCCGCTGGGCGAGACCCTCGGCGATGGCGGTCTTGCCGACGCCCGGCTCGCCGATCAGCATGGGGTTGTTCTTGGTGCGCCGGGAGAGGACCTGTATCGCGCGCCGGATTTCCTCGTCGCGCCCGATCACCGGGTCGAGCTTGCCGTCGCGCGCCGCCTCGGTCAGGTCCTGGGCGTATCTGGCGAGCGCATCGAACCCCGATTCGGCATTGGCGCTGTCGGCCGTGCGTCCCTTGCGAAGCTCCGCGATGACGCGCTCGAGCCCCCTGGCGTCCACGCCCGCTTCGCCGAGCGGGCCGCGTCCCATCGCCATCGCCTGCAACAGGCGCTCCACGGTGACGAAGCTGTCGCCGGCCTTTTGCGCCGCCTTGCGCGCCGTCTCGAACAGGCGCGCGGTCTCGGGCGCCAGATGCAGCCCGCTTGCGCCCGAGCCACTGACGACCGGCAGCGCCCCAAGCGCCCTTTCGACCGCAGCCCGAGCCTTTGCAGGGTCGCCGCCTGCCCGCTCGATCAGGCCGGTGGCCATGCCCTCGGGGTCGTCGAGCATGACCTTGAGTATGTGTTCGGGAACGAAGCGCTGATGCCCCGCGGCGAGCGCCGTGCTTTGCGCCGTCTGGATGAATCCGCGCGCACGCTCGGTGTAAGTCTCGAAATCCATATGTCCGTCTCCGTCTTCAGACGCGAGCCTTTGTCGGGAGGGCCGCAGCCTGCGCGCCGCTCCCGCTCGAAGACGGATATGGGAACCGGCGGCGGCGCATGCAAGAAGATGCGGCGCGCCCCTCGCGCAACCGGAGGTCAGACCGCTTCGGCCGTCGCCTCTTCGGCGGGAGCGCCTTCCGCCGGCTGTGCCGCCTCGCCGGTTTCGGCGGCGGTCTCCTCGACCGGAGCGTTGCGCTGGCGGCGGCGGCGGCGTGGACGGGGATTCGCCGATTCGCCGCCCTCGGCCTCGGAAGGCCGGTCGGCGGCCTCCCGGTCGGGCCGGGCCTCGGCCTCGGAATCCTGTGCGCCGTCGGCGTTGCGTTGAGCGTCCGCCGGCGCCGGCTGCGGCTGCTGCGCCTGAGGCGGCGCGAACTGCGCCACCAGGCGCTGGTAGTGCTCGGCATGCTGGAACAGGTTCTCCGCCAGCACCGAGTCGCCGCTGGACTGGGCGTCGCGCGCCATTGCCAGATAGCGGTCGAGGATCTGCTGCGCGGTGCCGCGCACCCGTCCTTCCGGTCCGTTGCTTTCGAGGGCCTGGTTGCGGTGGGCGGGCGCACGTCCGCTCCGCATGTTGCTGCGGCCGCGTGAGCGGCGCGGTGGCAGGTTTTGCTTCATGTGCTCTCTGTATCTAGAGGCGGTGATGAACGACGCGAGGCCAGCGGGCTCTCATTCGCGTCGTTCCGGCTCCGCTGCAATAGCTTCCCCGCGGAACCCGACACAAGGTTAGCCCGGATGCGCAGCTTTGCAAGCCCCCTTTATCGCACGGGCCTACACCACCTTCACCTCGATCCGTCCGACGCCCTCGACCTCGCCTTCGAGGCGGTCGCCGGGGGAGACGGCGGCGACGCCGGCGGGAGTCCCGGTCATGATGAGGTCGCCCGGCATGAGCGCGAAGAGCGCCGAGATGTGCGCGATCACCTCCGGCAGGCTCCAGATCATCTCCGAGATATCGCCGTCCTGCCGGAGTTCGCCATTGACATGCAGGCGCACGGCCCCTGTCTCCGGGTGGCCGATTTCGCTTGCCATCACCACGGGCGAGCAGGGCGCGGCATGGTCGAACGCCTTGCCGACCTCCCACGGCCGGCCGAGCTGCTTGGCGACGCCCTGCAGGTCCCGGCGCGTCATGTCGAGGCCGGCGGCATAGCCGAAGACATGGCCGAGCGCGTCCTCCTCGGCGATGTCCCGCCCGCCGGTCCCGATGGCGGCGACCAGTTCCATCTCGTGGTGCAGGTCCGTGGTGCCGGGCGGGTAGGGCATATCGCCGCCGCAGGCGACGACGGAGGTCGCGGGCTTCATAAAGAAGAAGGGCGGCTCGCGGTCCGGGTCGTGGCCCATCTCGCGCGTGTGCTCCGCGTAGTTGCGCCCGACGCAGAATATCCGGCCGACGGGAAACACCGCTTCCGATCCGCTGACCGGCAGTACCGTTCGGGCCGGAGCCGGAACCGCATAAGTCATGATGCCGCTTCCTTCCTTTGCATGGCGCCGCATCTTGCCCGCCGCCGGGAGGCAGTCAAGGAAGTGCACATTGCCTTTTTCGTTGCCGAGCGTGTCACCGCATGGAAACATTGGGCGCCGGCCGACGGGACGGCCGGACACGGGGAGGGACGATGAGCACGAACGCGCGATGCGTGGCCCTTGTGGGCCCTTATCTCAGCGGCAAGACGAGCCTGATGGAAGCCATGCTGCACGCCGCCGGGGCATTGACGCGCAAGGGCAGCGTCAGGGACGGCAACACAGTCGGCGACGCGTCGCCGGAATCGCGCGACCGGAACATGAGCACGGAGATCCTGCCGGCGCGCTTCAACTATCTGGGCGACGACTGGACGGTGCTGGACTGCCCCGGCTCGGTCGAATTCCTGCAGGAGGCGATGCACGGCGCCGTGGTCGCGGACATCGCGGTTGTGGTCTGCGAACCGGACCCGGCGCGCGCCATCATGCTGGCGCCGATCCTGCGCTTCCTCAATGCGCGCAACATCCCGCACATCATCTTCATCAACAAGATCGACACCGTGACCCAGGGGCTGGCGGAAACCATGGAGGCCCTGCAGGGGGTGTCCGGCAAGCCGCTGGTGGTGCGCCATATTCCCGTCGTCGAGGGCGAAGCCGTGTCGGGCTATGTCGATCTCATCAGCGAGCGCGCCTACAGTTACAGCGAAGGCGGGCCTTCGGAACTCATAAAGGTTCCGGACTCGGTGGGGGACGACACCGAACTCGCGCGCCAGGAACTCATGGAGGCGCTGGCGGACTTCGACGACACGCTGCTCGAGGCGCTGCTGGAGGAAGCCGTTCCCGCCCGCGACGAGATCTACTCCTATTTCAAGGCCGCGCTGGCGGAGGGCCATATCGTGCCGGTGATGCTCGGCGCGGCGGAGCGGGACCACGGCATAGTCCGCCTGCTCAAGGCGCTGCGCCACGACACGCCCGATGTCTCGCGCGCCGCCGCCCGGTTCGGGGCCGGCGACGGCGCGGCGCTGCAGATCTTCAAGACCTACCATGCGCAGCACCAGGGCAAGCAGAATCTCGCCCGCGTCTTCTCCGGCACGCTCAACGAGGGCGACAATCTGGGCGGCGAGCGCCTCGGCAATCTGGCCAGCATGCACGGCGCCAACCTGACCAAGGTGAGCTCGGCCGAGGCGGGCGATGTCGTCGCTATCGGGCGTCTCGACGCCTTCGAGACCGGCCAGATGCTGACCGCCGGCGGCGCGGAGAAGCCGGACGCCTGGCCGGGACAGCTCAGCGCGATCTACGCCATAGCGCTCCATGCCGAGAAGCGCAGCGACGAGGTGAAGCTTTCCGGGGCCCTCCAGCGGCTTGCTGAGGAGGACAGCTCCTACCGGATAGAGCCCAACCCGGAGACGCATCAATTGCTGCTCTGGGGCCAGGGGGACCAGCATCTCCAGGTCGGCGTCGCGCGGCTCCAGAGCAAATACAACATCGCCGTGGAAACCGAGCGCCCGCAGACGCCCTACCGCGAGACCATCCGCAAGGGGACGCAGCAGCATTCGCGCTTCAAGCGCCAGTCCGGCGGCCACGGGCAGTTTGGCGATGTGGTGGTCGACATCGCGCCGCTGCCGAGAGGCGAAGGCTTTGCCTTCGAGGAGAAGGTGGTCGGCGGGTCGGTGCCGCGCCAGTTCATCCCGGCCGTGGAGACCGGCGTGCGCGAGTTCCTGTCCCGCGGGCCGCTCGGCTTCCCGGTGGTGGACCTCGTGGTGACGCTGAAGGACGGCAAGCACCATCCCGTGGACAGCTCCGAACAGGCGTTCAAGACCGCCGGGCGGCTCGCCATGAGCGAAGGACTGCCGAATTGCAGCCCGATCCTGCTGGAACCGATCCTGAAGGTGCAGGTGCATATCCCGTCCGAATACACGGCGAATATCCAGCGGCTGCTGGCGGGCCGCCGCGGCCAGATACTCGGTTTCGACGCCCGCGAGGGCTGGGCCGGTTGGGACCGGGTGGACGCCTTCCTGCCGCAGTCGGAAATGTCCGACATGATTATCGAACTGCGCTCGCTGACGCTCGGCGTGGGCACGTTCGACTGGGAATTCGACCATCTCCAGGAACTGTCCGGAAAGCTCGCCGACGACATCGTCGAGGCGCGCAAGCAAGCGGAGGCGCATTGATGTCGAGAGCGAAAACCGCCGCAGCGTTCCTGCGCGAGGCGCGTTTGGCGGGACGGCGCGAGCCGGCGATTCCCGAGGCCTGCGCGCCCCGCAACGAGGACGAGGCGAAGGCCGTTTGGCAGGCGCTTCATGCGATGGAAGACCGGAAGATTGTCGGCTGGAAGATCGGCGCGACCGCGGCCGCCGCGCAGCAGGCGATGGGCCTCTCCGGGCCGTTCGCCGGACATATCTGCGAGGGCATGGTCGATGAGGGGACGGAGATCGAATACCGCCTTGCGGACCTGCTGGGGCCGATCTACGAGAGCGAATACGGTTTCCGGCTCTCCGCCGACCTGCCGGCGCGAGCGCAGCCTTACAGCAGGGACGAAGTCGAAGCCGCCATCGGCTCGCTGATCGCCGGCATCGAGATTCCGGAGCGCCGGCTGGCCGATGACCAGCCGCTCGGCCCGATCGGCACCATCGCCGACCATGGCGGCACCGGGCGCTATATCGTGGGCCGTGAATTCGAGGACTGGCGCGGTATCGACTGCGTGGATCAGGAAGTGAGCCTGACCTTCAATGGCGAGGAGGCGGGGCGCGGCACCGGCCGGGCGATGATGGGCCATCCGGTCGAGGCGGTGCGCTGGCTCGCCAACCATCTCTCCGGCCTGGGTCTCGGGATGACGGCGGGCCAGTTCGTGACCACGGGGTCCTGCACGGGCGTGCTGCCGGTTCCGGGGCCGGACACGCTGGCGGTCTCCGATTTCGGGCCGCTCGGACGTATCCGGGTGAACTTCGCAGGGTCCTGACCGGCTGGATTTTCGGCGTGCCGCTGCTATGGTCGCGGCCCCATGAGAATACCGCTTTACCAGGTGGACGCCTTTGCGGACCGGGCGTTCGCCGGCAATCCGGCCGCCGTCTGCCTGCTGGAGGAGTGGCCGGCGGATTCGTTGCTGCAGTCCATCGCGCTTGAGAACAATCTTTCCGAGACGGCTTTCCTGGTGCCGGAAGGGCTGGCGTGGCGGCTGCGCTGGTTCACGCCCAAGGTCGAGGTTGATCTGTGCGGCCATGCGACGCTCGCTTCCGCCCATGTCGTCTTCGAGCATGTCCATCGGGAGGTGCAGAAGGTCGAGTTTGAGACGCGCAGCGGCAGGCTGACCGTCTATCGCAACGGCCCTGTTCTGAGCATGGAATTCCCGGCCAATGCCCCCGAAGCGGCCGCGGAGCCGGAAGGTCTGGCGGATGCGCTGGGGGCGGCTCCCGAAGCGGTTCTGGAAGCCCCGTTCATATGCGTGGCGGTCTTCCCCGACGAGCCGTCCGTCCGGGCGCTCAGTCCTGACTTCCGCCGGCTCGCCGCGCTGAACGATGGGATCACTGCGGCCACCGCGCCGGGCGGCGAGGTGGATTTCGTGTCGCGATGCTTCGCGCCGGGCGCGGGCATCGACGAGGACCCGGTAACGGGCTCGGCGCATTGCGCTCTGGCTCCTTATTGGGCGAACCGGCTCGGCAAGACGGCGCTGACGGCCCGGCAGGTATCGGAGCGCGGCGGTCGGCTTGCCTGCACCGTGCAGGGGGACCGGGTGGTGATTTCCGGGCGCGCGGCGCCCTATCTCAGCGGGACCATCGAACTGCCATGACACTGCCCGGAAAGGAACTGCCATGACACTGCCCGGAAAGACTGAAATCGAGGCGGCGGCCGAACTCATTTACGCCTCGTTCCCGGCGACCCCGCAGCGGGTCTGGCCGCTGCTGGCTGAGCGGGCCGGGACCGAGGTCTGGGTCAAGCACGAGAACCACACGCCCATCGGCGCCTTCAAGATTCGCGGCGGGCTCGCCTATATGGCGCAGTGCGAAGCGGACGGCATGGTGACGGCGACGCGCGGCAATCACGGGCAATCCGTCGCCTATGCCGCCCGGCAGGCGGGCAAGCGGGTCACGGTTGTCGTGCCGGAGGGCAACAGCCGCGAAAAGAATGCCGCCATGCGCGCTTTCGGGGCCGACCTCGTGGTGCATGGCAGCGACTTCCAGGACGCGCTCGAGCATGCCCGCGCGCTGGCCGAAGGCGAAGGCCTGCATTTCCTGCCGTCCTTCCATCCCGCGCTCGTGGCCGGGGTGGCGACCTGCAGCTACGAGCTTCTCAGCGCCGCCCCTCATCTGGACACGCTCTATGTGCCCATCGGGATCGGCTCCGGCATTTGCGGCGCGATTGCAGCGCGCGAGGCGCTGGGTCTCAGGACGGAGATCGTCGGCGTGGTCGCCCAAAGGGCGCCTTGCTATGCGCTGAGTTTCGAGGCGGGCCGGGCAGTCTCGACCAACAGCGCGGACACCATGGCCGACGGCATGGCCTGCCGCACCACGGACGCATCGGCGCTTGCGGTCATCCTTGAGCATGCCGCCCGCATCGTCACCCTCGAAGACGAGGAAATCGAGGCGGCCATGCGCCACTATTTCACCGACACCCACAATGTGATCGAAGGCGCGGGCGCAGCGCCCTTGGCGGCTCTTCTGAAGGAACGGGAACGGATGGCCGGCAAGGCGGTCGGCCTGGTGGCGAGCGGCGGCAATATCGACATCGAAGTCTATCGCCGGGTGCTCGCCGGGGACTGACCGGGATTATGAGGGACAGGCACCCATGAAGGCGTCGATCGGCGTCGGCGGCTACGACCGGAGCGGCGGCGTAGAGCTCACCGAGTTCGTGCAGGAGGCCGAGCGGCTGGGCGTGGATACCGCCTGGTCCGCCGAGGCGTGGGGAGCGGACGCCGCCACCTCGCTCGCCTTCCTTGCGGGACGGACGACGCGCATCCGGCTCGGCACCGGCATCATGCAGATCAGTGCCCGCGCGCCCTCCATGACCGCGATGACGGCACTGTCGCTGCACCATCTCTCCGGCGGGCGCTTTGCGCTCGGCCTCGGCGTCAGCGGCCCGCAGGTGGTGGAAGGACTGCACGGCGCGGCCTATGCGCGCCCGCTCTCGCGGCTCAGGGAGACGGTCGCCATCATGCGCATGGCGTTTGCGGGCGAGAAACTGCAGTTCGAGGGAGCGGAATACCGGCTGCCGCGGCCGGGCGGCGAGGGCAAGGCGATCCGGCTGGATTTCCCGCCGACGGAGATTCCCATTTACCTCGCGACGCTCGGGCCCCGGGCGCTGGAATATACCGGCGAGGCGGCGGACGGCTGGCTCGGCACCTCCTTTTCGCCGGACTATCCGGACGCGCATCTCGACTATCTCCGCCGGGGCGCCGGGCGCGCCGGACGCACGCTCTCGGACCTCGACCTCGAGGCGGCCTGTACGGTCGCCATCGGCGAGGATGTCGAGCGGATGATCGAGGACCGCCGCCCCGGCGTCGCCTTCCAGATGGGCGCCATGGGCTCCGCGCGCACCAACTTCTACAACGACGCCTTTCGCCGGGCGGGCTTCGAGGACGATGCGCGGGCGATCCAGCGGCTCTGGATCGAAGGCAAGCGCGAGGAGGCGGCGAAGCGCGTGCCGGACGAGATGATTACCGCCTTCGGCGCCATCGGCACGCCGGACATGGTGCGCGCCCGCTTCGAGGCCTACCGGGATTGCGGCATGGATGGCATCAACCTGCGCTTCGATGCGCGCCTCGGCCACGCGGCAAGGATCGCCCAGCTCGAACAGGCCATGGACCTCCTGCCATGACGGCGCTCGTCCTGCTCCGACACGGCCAGAGCGTGTGGAACCGCGAGGACCGCTTCACCGGCTGGGTCGATGTGGACCTGACCGAAGCGGGCGTTGCGGAGGCCGAGCGCGCGGGGGACGCGCTCCGCGCTCACGGGTTCGATTTCGATATCGCCTACACCTCAGTGCTGAAGCGCGCCGTGCGCACGCTGTGGATTGCGCTCGACCGCATGGACCGTATGTGGCTGCCGGTTGTCCGAGACTGGCGGCTGAACGAACGCCACTATGGCGGGCTCACCGGCCTCAACAAGCAGGAGATGCGCGAGCTGCACGGCGAGGAGCAGGTGCATATCTGGCGGCGCAGCTTCGACACGCCGCCGCCCGCCCTCGAACGCTCGGACCCGCGCTGGCGGGAGCAGGCGGCCGACCGGCGTTATGCCGGCGTGCCGGGCGGGGTGCCGGCCTATGAGACGCTGAAGCTCACCATCGAGCGGGTCCGGCCCTATTGGGACGCCGAGATC
This sequence comes from Alphaproteobacteria bacterium, assembly GCA_022827685.1. GTDB lineage: Bacteria > Pseudomonadota > Alphaproteobacteria > Bin95 > Bin95 > Bin95. The sequence goes on along the minus strand of JAJEIH010000058.1, from coordinate 8,745 downwards.
GCGCCCAGGGTCGCGCGCGGCGAGCGGGTGCTGATCTCCGCGCATGGCAACTCGCTCCGCGCCCTCATCAAGCATCTCGAGGGCATTTCGGACGCGGACATCCCGTCCTTCGAGATCGCGACCGGGCGCCCGCGTGTCTATGAACTCGACGACGGGCTGAAACCCGTCAGCGTCTTCGACCTCGACTGAGATGCAGCTCCGCCGCCGCCCGACCGTCGCCGTCCTGCCGCTTGCGGGCATCATCGGCGTGCCGGGCCGCAGCGGCGCCCGCGCGCTCACCTACGAGGCGGTGGCGCCCGGCATCGAGCGCGCCTTCGGCTACAAGCGGCTGGCGGCCGTCGCGCTTTCCATCAACAGCCCCGGCGGCAGCGCCGTCCAGTCCGCCCGGATCGCCGACCGCATCCGCAGGCTCGGCGAGGAGAAGGGCGTGCCGGTGCTGAGCTTCGTGGACGATGTCGGCGCGTCGGGCGGCTACTGGCTTGCCTGTGCCGGATCGGAAATCTTCGTGCATCCGGCATCCATCCTCGGCTCCATCGGTGTCATCTTCGCCGGGTTCGGCTTCGACGGCGCGCTTGCGCGGCTCGGCGTCGAGCGCCGGGTGCATGCGCTGGGCGAGCGCAAGGGGATGCTGGACCCGTTCCGGCCCGAAAGGCCGGAAGACGTCGAAACGCTGCGCGCCATGCAGGAAGATATCCACGGCGTCTTCATCGAATGGGTGCGCGAGCGCCGTGGTGTGCGCCTGAAGGAGGAGGGGAACGACCTCTTTTCCGGCAGGGTGTGGACGGGCCGGCAGGCGGTCGAACTCGGCCTCGCCGACGGGCTCGGCGAGATGCGCCAGGTGGTCCGCGAGCGGTTCGGCAAGCGCGTCCGGCTGCGCACTGCGCTCCGCCGCCGCCGGCGCTTCCCGCTGCTGCCGGCGCTGCCGGGCCTCGCCGACGCGGTGGAGGAACGGTTGCTTTGGGCGCGCTACGGTCTATGAAGGGGGCAGCGAAGGGAGGACCGGCCCATGCTCTGGAAATTTCTGCTTGTCGCTGCTGTCATCGTGATGGTGATTTTCGGCTGGAAGCGGATCGAGGGCATGGCCCGCAAGGCCAACAGGCTCGTGAACAGGGTGCGGGACGAGCAGGACGCGGAGCCGATCGACCTCGAGCGCGACCCGGAAAGCGGGTCCTACCGGAGGCGGGACCGGGACTGATGCGCATGCGCATGCGCGTTGACGCAGACCGGCGCGCCCGGGCCGCGAGCGCGCCATGACACCCGCGCCCAGCTTCCAGGAACTGGTCCTGGCGCTCCAGCGCTTCTGGGCGGGCGAGGGCTGCGCCGTGCTGCAGCCCTACGACATGCAGGTGGGGGCGGGCACCTTCCACCCGGCGACGACCTTGCGCTCGCTCGGGCCGGAGCCCTGGCGCACCGCCTATGTGCAGCCCTCGCGCCGCCCGACCGACGGGCGCTATGGCGAGAACCCCAACCGGCTCCAGCACTACTACCAGTTCCAGGTGCTGCTGAAGCCGAGCCCGCCGGACATTCTGGACCTCTATTTCGCCTCGCTCGCCGAGATCGGCATCGACGCGCGCGAGCATGACCTGCGCCTTGTGGAGGACGACTGGGAAAGCCCGACGCTCGGCGCCTGGGGCCTCGGCTGGGAAATCTGGTGCGACGGCATGGAGGTGAGCCAGTTCACCTATTTCCAGCAGGTGGGCGGCTATGACTGCAACCCGGTCTCGGGCGAGATCACATACGGGCTGGAGCGCCTCGCCATGTATGTGCAGGGCGTCGAGAACGTGTACGACCTCGACTTCAACGGCGCGGGCCTCTCCTACGGCGATGTCTTCCACCAGGCGGAGCGGGAGTTCTCCGCCTACAATTTCGAGCATGCGGACACCGACGCGCTGTTTCGCCATTTCGCCGACGCCGAGCGGGAATGCGCGGCGCTGGTGGAGGCGGGGCTGGCGCTGCCGGCCTACGACCAGTGCATCCTTGCCAGCCACGCCTTCAACATGCTGGACGCGCGCGGCGTGGTGAGCGTGACCGAGCGGGCGGCCTATATCGGGCGGGTCAGGACGCTCGCGCGCGCTTCAGCAGGCGCCTGGCTCCGCTCCCGCGGCCATCCGGATGCGGCGGCGCCATGAGCGAATTGCTGGTCGAACTGTTGTCGGAGGAGATTCCGGCCCGGATGCAGGACCGCGCCCGGCGCGATTTCGAACGCCTGGTGCTGGACGGCCTCAAGGAAGCGGATCTGGCGCACGGAGTCTCGCGCGCCTTCGCCACGCCGCGCCGGATCGCGCTCGTCGTCGAGGGCTTGCCGGAGCGCCAGCCGGACCGCACCGAGGAGCGCAAGGGCCCGCGCGTCGGCGCGCCGGACCGGGCCGTCGAGGGCTTCCTCAAGGCGGCGGGCCTCGCGAGCCTCGACGAGTGCGAGCGCCGGCAGCAGGGCAAGGTCGAGTTCTGGTTCGCCGTGCGAAGCGTGCCGGGCCGGCCGGCGCGGGATGTGCTGGCGGAAATCGTGGCGGACGCGGTCGGCCGGCTCGCCTGGCCCAAATCCATGCGCTGGGGCGATGCGCCGATGCGCTATGTGCGCCCGCTGCGCGGCGTGCTGGCCGTCTTCGCCGGCAAACCGCTGCCCGGCGGCATAGAGGTCGGCGGCACGGAAGCGCGGCTCGATTTCACGGACTGCACACAGGGCCACCGCTTCATGGCGCCGGATGCCTTCCCGGCCACCGGCTTCGCGGATTACGAGGCGAAGCTGCGAGCGGCCTTCGTGCTGGTCGATGCGGAAGAGCGCATGCAGCGCATCCGCGACGGCGCGCCCGAGGGAGTACGCCTCTCGACCCGCCTGCTGGCGGAGAACGCCGGCCTCACTGAATGGCCGGTGCCGGGCGTCGGCGGTTTCGACCCGGCTTTCCTCGAATTGCCGCCCGAGGTGCTGGTAACGAGCATGGAGTCGCACCAGCGCTATTTCCCGGTGGAGGACGAGGCGGGCGGGCTCGCGCCGCGCTTCCTGTTCGTCGCCAATATCGAGGCGCCCGACGGCAATGCGGCCATCCGCGCTGGCAATGAGCGCGTGCTGCGTGCGCGGCTGGCCGATGCGAGGTTCTTCTGGGAACAGGACCGTTTGCGCCCGCTGGAAGACCGCCTGCCCATGCTCGACAAGGTAGTGTTCCACGCGAAGCTCGGCAGCGTCGGCGACAAGGTCCGGCGGCTGGAGCGGCTGGCGGCACGGCTCGCGCCCCATGTTCCCGGCGCCGACGCCGGGCGGTGCCGACAGGCGGTGCGTCTTGCGAAGGCCGACCTCGTGACGGGCATGGTCGGCGAGTTCCCCGAATTGCAGGGCGTGATGGGCCGCTACTACGCGCTCGGCGAAGGGCTGGACGCCGAAGTGGCCGACGCGGTGGCGGCGCATTACCGCCCGCAGGGGCCGGGAGACGAAGCTCCGCGGGCGCCGGTGTCGATTACCGCTGCGCTGGCCGACAAGTTCGACACGCTCGCCGGGTTCTTCTCCATCGACGAGCGGCCGACTGGCTCGCGCGACCCCTTCGCGCTCCGCCGGGCGGCGCTCGGCATCGTGCGCATCGTGCTGGAGAACGGCCTGCGCCTGCCGCTGCGCTCTGCCATTGCGGCGGCCCTGCAAGGCTACGGAGCGGATGAGGGCGGCGCGGCGCTGTTCGCCTTTTTCGAGGACCGGCTGAAGGCGCATCTGCGCGAGCGCGGCGCAAGGCACGACCTTGTGTCCGCCGTCTTCGCGCTCGGCGATGAGGACGATCTGACGCGGCTCATGGCCCGCGTCGCCTTCCTCGAACGCTTCGTGGACGAGGAGGACGGCGCCAACCTGCTGGCCGCCTGCAAGCGCGCCGGCAGCATCCTCGCCATAGAGGAGAAGAAGGACAGCACCTCCTACGGTGCGGACGCCGACCCGTCGGCCTTTGCCGTCGAGGCGGAACGCGCCCTGCATGAGGCGCTCGCGGAGGCCGGCGCGGCGGCCTCCCGCGCGGTCGAGGCCGAGGACTTCGCCGCTGCGACCCGGGCGCTGGCGACCCTGCGCGCGCCGGTGGACCGGTTCTTCGACGAGGTGACGGTCAATGCCGGGGACGCTGCGCTTCGGGCCAACCGGCTCCGGCTGCTGGCAGGCATCCGCGCCGCGACCGCCGGCGTTGCGGACTTCTCGCGGATAGAGGGCTGAGGCATGACCCGCTGGGTTTACGCCTTCGGGGGTGCGAAGACCGATGGCGGCGCGGAGATGAACGCGCTGCTGGGCGGCAAGGGCGCCAATCTGGCGGAGATGGCGCGGCTCGGCCTGCCGGTGCCGCCGGGCTTCACGCTCACCACGGAGGTCTGCACCCGCTTCTACGCCGACGGCGAACGCTATCCGGATGGGCTGGAGGAGCAGGTCGAGACGGCGCTGGCGGCGGTCGAGGCGGCGGTCGGCAGGCGCTTCGGCGGCGAGGCGGATCCGCTTCTGGTTTCCGTGCGCTCGGGCGCGCGCGTCTCGATGCCCGGCATGATGGACACGGTGCTCAATCTCGGCCTGAACGACCGGACGGTGGAGGCGCTCGCGGCGAGTTCCGGCGACCGGCGCTTCGCTTTCGACAGCTACCGGCGCTTCGTCCAGATGTTCGCCGATGTGGCGCTGGGCGTGGACCGGGGCTTGTTCGAGGAAGAGATCGAGATCCTGAAGGACGAGAAGGGCGTGGACGCCGACGCCGATCTCGACGCGGGCGACTGGAGCGGCCTCGTCGCCCGCTTCAAGGAGATTGTGCTCGCCGAGACGGGCGCGCCCTTCCCGCAGGAGCCGCGCGCCCAGCTTTGGGAGGCCATAGGCGCGGTGATGCGAAGCTGGCAGACGCCGCGCGCGCAGACCTATCGCCGCCTGCACGGCATTCCCGAGGAGTGGGGCACGGGCGTCAATGTGCAGGCCATGGTGTTCGGCAATATGGGCGAGGACTGCGCCACCGGCGTCGCCTTCACCCGCAACCCCTCCACCGGCGAGAACGCGCTTTACGGGGAATATCTGGTCAACGCCCAGGGCGAGGACGTGGTCGCCGGCATACGCACGCCGCAGAGCCTGACGGTTGCGGACGCCGAGGCGCGCGGCTCGCGGCTTCCGCCGATGGAGCGCACCATGCCGGAGGCGTTCGCCCGGCTCATGGAGATGCGCGACCGGCTGGAACGCCATTTCCATGACATGCAGGACATCGAGTTCACCGTCGAGACGGGCCGGCTCTGGATGCTCCAGACGCGCTCGGGCAAGCGCACGGCCCAGGCCGCGCTGCAGATCGCCGTCGATCTGGTGGATGAAGGGACCATCGGGCCGGACGAGGCGGTCATGCGCGTCGAGCCGCAGGCGCTGGAGCAGCTTCTGCATCCGACGCTCGATCCCGATGCCGGGCGCGATGTGATCGCGCGCGGCCTGCCGGCCTCGCCCGGCGCGGCCTCCGGCCGGATCGTCTTCACCGCCGATGCCGCCGAGCAGGCGGCCGCGAATGGCGAGGCGGTCATCCTGGTGCGCAGCGAGACCAGCCCCGAAGATATCCACGGCATGCACGCCGCGCGCGGCATCCTGACCTCGCGCGGCGGCATGACGAGCCATGCGGCGGTGGTCGCGCGCGGCATGGGACGGGCCTGCGTTTCAGGCGCGGGCGCGGTCAGGATCGATGTCGAGGACGGGGTCATGCTCGCGGGTGGGCGGACCTTCACGACCGAGGACCGGATCACCATAGACGGAAGCACCGGGGAGGTGATGGCGGGCGAGATCGCGACGATCCAGCCGGAGGTGACCGGCGGTTTCGCGCGGCTGATGGAATGGGCGGACGGTGTGCGGCGGCTCCGGGTGCGCGCTAATGCGGAGACGCCCCGCGACGCCGAGGCCGCGCGCGCCTTCGGCGCCGAGGGCATCGGGCTCTGCCGCACCGAACACATGTTCTTCGACACGGACCGCATTCTCGCCATGCGCGAGATGATCCTGGCCGACGACGAGGCCGGGCGCCGCGCCGCGCTCGCCAAGCTGCTGCCGATGCAGCGGCAGGATTTCGCCGACCTGTTCCGGATCATGGGCGGCCTGCCGGTGACGATCCGGCTTCTGGACCCGCCGCTGCACGAGTTCCTGCCGCGCACCGAGGAGGAGACCGCCGAAGTGGCCGCGGCCGCCGGCGTCGATGCGGTGAAGCTGCGCCGCCGTGCGCTGCGCCTGGAAGAAGCCAACCCGATGCTCGGCCACCGCGGTTGCCGGCTTGGCATCACCTGGCCCGAAATCTACGAGATGCAGGCCCGCGCGATCTTCGAGGCCGCCGCCGAAACCGGGGCCGAGCCCGAGGTCATGGTGCCGCTGGTCGCGGCCGGCAGCGAGTTCGAACGCATCGGGGCGGTGATCGACCGGACGGCTGCGATGGTGGCGGAAGAGACGGGCAGGGCGCTCGCCTACAGCACCGGCACGATGATCGAGCTGCCGCGCGCCGCGCTCAGGGCCGCCGAGATCGCCGCCGCCGCGGAGTTCTTCTCCTTCGGCACCAACGACCTGACGCAGACCGCCTTCGGCATTTCCCGCGATGACGCCGGCTCCTTCCTGGGCGCCTATCGCGACAGCGGCATCCTGGTGAACGACCCGTTCGAGACGCTGGACATCGAAGGCGTGGGCGAGCTGGTGCGCCTCGCCGCCGAACGCGGCCGGGCCGCGCGGCCGGACCTCAAGCTCGGCATTTGCGGCGAGCATGGCGGCGACCCGGCCTCGGTCGCCTTCTGCCACCAAATCGGCCTCGACTATGTCTCCTGCTCCCCCTACCGCGTCCCCATAGCCCGCCTCGCCGCCGCCCAGGCCGCGCTGGCTGCGGGAGAGGGCGACTGCGAAGAGGGATAGGCGCGGGCGGGGCGGCGGGTTGCCGCGCGCCGCTCTTCGTCACCCCGCCCTCATCCCGAACAGCGGCGCCAACCGCGTATCGAGGGACGGTCCTTCGATACGCGCCCACTGGCGCGGTCGCTACTCGGAACGAGGGATTTGGCTGTGTGGGCGGCGGGTTGCGCGGTTACTGCGCGCGGCCGAGATTGTATTTCATGATCCGGCCGTGGCGGCCGGACCTGTCGCCCTCCAGCTCGTAGATGCCGCCGTTCGGGCCGCGGCGGCGGGCAAGCACGGCATCGATGGCGAGGCGGTCGTCCCGGTCGAGCTCCAGGTCGAAGATCGATACCGTCTCCGCAAGGCGGCCGGCGGTGCGCGCGCCGATGATGACGGCGCCGACCTGCGGGCGGTCCAGCACCCAGCGGGCGGCGACGGCGCCGATGGCCGTTCCGTGCTTCCGGGCGACGGCCGCCAGCGCCTCCATCAGCTGCTGGAACAGCGCCCAACCGCCGAACTCGTCGATGATGAGCCGGTATTTGACCAGCGAGCGGTTGGCGAATTCGTATCCCGGATCGGCGGCGCCGAGCCAGCGCCCGGTCAGGAAGCCGCCGGCAAGCGTCCCGTAACACAGCATCTTCATCCGGTTTCCGGCGCACCAGCGCGAGAAGGAGCCCGCCGGCCGGCTGTCGAGCAGGGAATACTGGACCTGCGTCGAAACGAGATCGAAACCCGCATCGATGAAGGGCTGCATCGCTGCCTCGCTCCAGTTGTTGACGCCGAGCAGCCCGATCTTCCCCTTGGCCTGGATGTCCTTCAGGCAGGACAGGACCTCGTAGGGCCGGCCGCGCGCCAGGTCCCACCAGTAGAACTGGACCAGCGGCAACCGCTCCAGACGCAGCCGTTTCAGCGACCTGTCGACGATCGCCTCGATGCCGGCGGGCGAGACCGTCTCCAGCCGGTCGAGGTCGGGCACCAGCTTGGTATGCACCTTGATCGCGTCGGCCGCCTGCCCGCCGCGGTTCCGGCGCACGCGCTCGATGAACTCGCCGATCATCTCCTCCACGCCGGTATAGATGTCGGCGCAGTCGAAGGCGGTGATGCCGGCGTCGAGGAAGCGTTCCATGTCGGCGACGGCCCGCGCGCGGTCCACGGGGCCGTGGTCGCCCGCCAGTTGCCAGCCGCCCTTTATGACGGGCGCGAACTCGTAGCCCGGCCGGAGCGATACCGGCCTAACCACGAGCCCCGCCCTTGCGCCAGTAGGGCGTGCCCCGCGCCTCCGGAAGGCCGGTGGTTCCCGCATGGTCGAAACGGCGCCTCCCCAGGCGGGTTATGCGAAAGCGCCCGCCGCAATGCGGGTCGGGACAGGCGACCTCGGCGTCCGTCGTCATCCAGTCGTTTTCGTCCGTGACCCGCTGCTTTGCGGGCAGCAGGGGCAGGATCGCGGCGAGCGGAAACATCGGGAAACGGTCGGTGCCGGAAAAGACGAGGGTCTCGCCCTCCACCGTGAAATAGGCGCCCTCGGGGTGGTTGCAGACCATCGGTCCGTCGCCGGCGACCACCTCCACCTTGAGGTCGTAAAGCTCGAACGGTCTTTCCGCCAATGTCCGCCCCCTCCTTCGACGCCCGCCGCCGTTCCCGGCTCCCGGTCCAGCCTAACACACGCCGCGGCCTGCCCGCCCCGTGCCGGCCGGGAGGGTCCGGGATGGGCCCCGGCTCCCCCGCCGATGCGCGGGGGCAGGCGGGGGCTGGGGCGACGGTTTGGGGGCGGGTCTCTCGGCGGTACAGACCGGATAGATAGGTAACAGATGGACCGGATAGATGGGTAACAGGTTATGGCATGGCCAGGAGGTGGCCGATGCCGTGGAAAGAGACCTGTGTGATGGACGAGAAGATGTCGTTTGTTGCGGATTGTCTTCGCG